>JAADGS010000055.1 GCA_013152275.1 Actinomycetota bacterium
GGTCATCACGCCGATCGTTGGGATGACACTCTTCCGCTCCCTGGCGGCAGACGCCCTCGAAGAGCCACAGCGCCACTTCGAACAGCCGAGACGGGTCCAGAAGGCCTGGCCCGGGTGGGTGGCGACCATCGACGTCGCCGCGGCCGCCGTGGCGTTGTTCACCGGTGTGCTCGGGGTCCGACCGTTGGTCGTTGCCGAGACCAGCATGGAACCGGCCCTCATCCGAGGCGACGTCGTCATCGTGCGCGAACCCGTCGATGTCGCTGGTCTCGCGATCGGTGACATCGTGATGTACCGGCAAGGAACGATGCCGGTGACCCACCGGATCGTACGCATCGAGGACACACCCGGCGGCCTGATGATCACGACCCGTGGAGACAACAACCGGTCCGAGGACACACCCGTCGCCGCAGACGCGATCGACGGGAAGGTGGTGTTCGCCGTTCCGTGGGTCGGGCGCATCGCCCTCTGGGTCCGGGACCACTGAGCCGCCGGTGGCCGCAGTGTTCCTCCCGGCCCCCGCTGCGAAGACACACCGATGACCGGCTCGCGAAGCGAGTCTCAGGTCCCTTCCTGCCAGGACGCCAGGTACGCGATCTGCTCCTCGGTCAGCACCTCGACCGCACCGCCGAGATGTTCGAGTTTGATCCTCGCAACCTCGCGGTCCAGCTCGGCCGGGATCGTGTACACGCCCGGTTCGAGCCCTTCGTGGTTGTTGACGAGCCACTCCGCCGCAAGCGCCTGATCCGAGAACGACATGTCCATCACGTCTGCGGGATGCCCTTCGGCCGCGCTCAGGTTGACGAGGCGCCCCTCTGCCGCGACGAGGATCCTGCGTCCGTCGGCGAGCTCGAACTCTTCGAGGTTCTCGCGAACCTGACGGCGCGCCACGGCCTTCTCCGCCAAGGCTCCCAGATCGATCTCGACGTCGAAGTGGCCTGCGTTGGCGAGAATCACGCCGTCCTTCATCCGGTCGAAGTGCCGGCCTCGAAAGACGTGCTTGTCGCCGGTCACGGTGATGAACAGGTCCCCCAGCTCGGATGCATCGTCGGCGGTCATCACCCGGTAGCCGTCCATGGCGGCCGACAGGGCCCTGATCGGGTCCGACTCGACGACGATGACACGGCCGCCCATCCCGTCGGCACGGGAGGCGACACCCTGGCCGCAATCCCCGTAGCCGGCCACGACGATGTTCGACCCGGCGAGCAGGATGTTGGATGCCCGCAGGATGCCGTCCAGCGACGACTGCCCGGTCCCGTACCGGTTGTCGAACAGGTGCTTGGTCGCCGAATCGTTGACGGCCACCACCGGAAGTCGAAGCATCCCATCGTTGGCCATGGCCCTCAGGCGGATCACTCCGGTCGTGGTCTCCTCCGTGGAACCGATCGGTGTGACGTCGGTCCGGTCCTTGTGCAGCACCGACACCAGGTCGGCGCCGTCGTCCATCGTGATGTGCGGCTTGGTGTCGAGCACGGCATCGATGTGGCGGTAGTACCGCTCGTCGTCCTCGCCTCGGACCGCGAACACGGGGATGCCGTCCGCGACGAGCGCCGCGGCGACATCGTCCTGCGTGGACAGCGGGTTCGAGGCGCACAGCACGACGTCGGCTCCGCCGTCTCGCAGCGCCATCATCAGGTTGGCGGTCTCGGCCGTCACGTGCAGGCACGCTGCGATGCGCATCCCCTCCAGCGGCTTCGTCTGACGGTATCGTTCCCTGATCGTCTCGAGGACCGGCATCCTCCGGCCCGACCATCCGATCCTACGAGCCCCTTCGGAAGCGAGGGAAGCGTCGGCGATGTCGTAGTTCATGTCTCTCCTAGCTCATGCTTGAGTACTTCGATGGCCTCGACGGGGACCGGGTCCACGGCGGCGTTTCTGGCCAGGCGCAACGAGACCATATCCCCGATGACGCACAGGCTCGCAATTCGGGCGAGCCGATGTTCCCCCTGTGCCCACACTTCACCGACGAGGCCCGCCCCTTCCGACAGCCGGTTCAGGGTGGGCTCGAATCGGGCGGCGACCCGGGAGGGTTCGTGCGGGTCGCGCAGCGCGACGACACCGACGGTCAATCGGATCGCAGACCCGAGGGTGGACCATCCGACGATCTCGTTGTGGTCGGTCTCGGGAATCGTCGTGGTGAACGCAGGCGCCTTGGCGTTCTCGTTGATCTGGGTTTTCCACCGGTAGGCGGCGACTGCTGCCGGTCCGGAGCCGACCACCAGGGTGATCCGGCCTGCGAGGCCTTCGGCGAGGTCGTCGGCGAGATGGCGTCCCGGACCGTCCAGATCGGCACCGAGCAGCTCGTCGGTGACGGTGGCGGCCTCATCCAGTCCGGTCTCCTCGATGAGCCCGGCGCCCTCGAGGATCCTCAGCACCGCACCGGTGAGATACCCGAAGGCTGCCCGGGGCTGAAGCCCACCGGGAACCTCGACGAGCGGCCAACCATGCTCTCGGGCGAGACGTGTGAGCGCTCCCCCGCTGCTGACGGCTGCGATCGCAAATCCCGCACGGTCGGCGGCGTCGACGCACGAGAGCGTCTCCTCGGTGTTGCCCGAATAGGAGACTGCGACCACCAGCGGTGAGAGCCGGCCGGCCCATCCGGGGATCCCGTAGCTCTTGTGCACGAACACCGGCGCGTCGGCGGCCACGGCGCCGGCCACGTCGCCGGCGATGCCGGAGCCTCCCATCCCGCAGACCAGCGCCGCCGTTGCGGCGCGAAGCGACGGGGGGGTGAGGTCTGCGGCCCACCGGTACTGGTCCGGCAGGCTCGCCAGCATGGTCTCCATGGTGCTCATGTCTCTCGAGTCGCTTCCTCGATGAGCATCACGGGGATGCCGTCTCGCACCGGGTAGCGCAGTCCGCATGCGGTGCAGATGAGGCGTTGTGCCGCTTCATCCTCTCGGAGGTCTCCGTGGCACGAAGGGCACACGAGGATCTCGGCGAGTTCGTCCGGAATGAGACCCATCATGTTCCTTTCAGTATCGACCGCACCGTAGCAACGAGTTTCTCGACAGTGGCCTCGTCGCCCGCCTCCGCGTTGAGTCGCAGGACGGGCTCGGTGTTCGACGGCCGCAGGTTGAACCACCGGTCCGGCCATTCCACCGTGAGGCCGTCCATCCGGTTCTGAGACGCGTCTTCGAAGGCGGCGGCGACACGCTCGATGGCGTCCTGCTGGTCGTCGACGTGCAGGTTGATCTCCCCGGACGCCACGTAGGGTTCGAAGTCCTTTCGGATCTCGGAGAGGGGACGCCCGTCTTCGGAGACGACCTGCAGCAGGACGAGCATCGCGAGCGTCCCGGAGTCGGCCCGGTAGTTGTCCCTGAAGTAGTAGTGCCCCGAATGCTCACCGCCGAACACCGCGCCGGTTTCGGCCATGATCTGTTTGATGAACGAATGCCCGACCCGTGTGCGAACCGGCGTCCCGCCGGCGGCCCGAATCGCCTCGGGGACGGCACGGGAGACGATCAGGTTGTGCACGATCTTGGCTCCGGGCTCCCGGGCGAGGAACCACGTGGCGATCAGCGCGGTGGTCGTGCTTCCCGACAAGGGCTGAGAGAGCTCATCGATGAAGAACGCCCTGTCGGCGTCACCGTCGAAGGCGACACCGAGATCGGGACGCTGCGTGCGCATCACGGCCTCGAGGTCTCGCAGGTTCTCCGGCTTCAACGGGTCGGCCGGATGGTTGGGGAAGCGGCCGTCCGGATCGAGGAACAGCGGGATGAGCTCGGCATCGAGTCTTGCGAACACGCCGGGGAGGGCCACGCCGGCCATGCCGTTGCCGCCGTCTGCAGCAACCCGTAGAGGGCCGATCCGCTTCGGCTCGACGATGGAGAGCAGATGGTCGATGTAGCCGGGGATCGGATCGAACGACTCGACGGACCCGGTCGTTCCCGCTGCATCCAGCCCCTGTTCTGCAAGGTCCCGAATGTCGGTCAGTCCGGACTCGACTCCGATCGGCGCAGCCCCCCGGCGGCAGAACTTGATCCCGTTCCATTCGGGTGGGTTGTGCGAGGCCGTGATCATCGCCCCGGGGATGTTCCGCTTGCCCGAGATGAAGTACAGCGTGTCGGTCGCGACCAGCCCGATGTCGAGAACGTCCACCCCCTGTGCGGTCGCGCCCTCGCCGAACGCAGCCGCGAGGCCGGGCGACGATGCGCGGCAGTCGTATCCGAGCGCGACCTGCGGCGCATCGGCGAAACGGGCAAAGGCGGCGCCGATACGGCGGGCCGCGTCTTCGTCGAGATCCCCCGTGTCGGTGCGGCCCCGCACGTCGTACGCCTTGAAGATCGGATGCAGGTCACGCATGGGGAACAGTGTAGGAGTCGCCGCCGCCTTGCCCACCCGTTCTCGTGACGGTTGGTGGGGATTATTCCCGTGAAGCGTCACGAGAACAGGTGGGAGTTGGGTCTAGACTCCCCGTGCTTTGTCCACACCCGTCTCCGTCGTCATGCCCGCCTACCAGCTAGGCACGTCGATCTACGCCAACATCCTCGAAGTCTCCTCCGTCCTCGACGCCCTGGAGGGATCGGAGATCATCGTCGTGGATGACGGGAGCACCGACGACACGTTCGACGAGGCAACGAGGGCCGCAGGCGAAGTTGCGACGGTCCGGGTGCTCCGCCACGACACCAACCTAGGAAAAGGTGGTGCACTCAGGACCGGGGGCCTCGCCGCCGAACGACCGGTGGTGGTGTTCCTCGACGGTGACCTCGACCTGCCGCCCGACCAGATCCCCGATCTCGTCGAGACGCTCACCGAACGGGACCTCGACGTCCTCGTCGGAACGAAACGCTATGGAATGAGCGGTGGGCGGTACCCGTGGAAGCGGCGTCTGCTCAGCGGCATCTTCCGCCTCGTCACCCGGGTCCTGTTCCGGCTTCAGGTCAGCGAGACGCAGACGGGGCTGAAGCTGTTTCGCCGTGACGTGCTCCAGGCGGTGCTGCCTGACCTGATGGTGACCCGCTACGCGTTCGACCTCGAACTGCTCGTCCGGGCCGACAGATACGGTGCCCGGATCGGCGAAGTCCCCGTCGCCCTGCGGGTGGGGGCGTCGTCGGCGCCTCTGTCGATCTCGACCCTCTGGGAGATGGGCAGGGACACCTTCAAGATCTTCTGGTGGTCCCTCCGTTCTCGTGACGCTTCACGGGAATAATCCTGGGCAACCGTCACGAGAACGGATGGGTGGCTACTCGGCGGGAGTCGTGCGACGGCGCTGATGTCGCAAGGCCCTGCCGAACACCAGGTCGCGATACGAGGCGAACTTGGGGATCAGAATGAACCCCGTGGCAACGATGTTGGCGGCGTTGAGTGCGAACGGGCCGAGCGCCCCGAACAGCCACTCTGCGATCTTGACGACGGCGACGGTCACCGCCCACGCCGCAACGTTCACGACGTAGAACCAGACGGTCTCCCGGATCGAACCACGCCCCTCCTTGATCCTGAACGTCCATCGCCGGTTCAGCACGTATGACATCGCGGTCGCCAGAACGAAGCCCCACGTCACCGACCAGAACGCCGACAGGTGGACCCCCCACCGGAAGATATTCAGAAGCGCGAAGTAGACCAGTGTGTTCAGCCCACCGATCAGGCTGAGCCGGAAGAACTGACCGGCCGTCTCGCGGGTGAGGAACGTGCGCAGGTAGTTCTTCACCGTGCGTTCCTCCGGCGCTGCACGATGGCGGCGCCGGCGATGAAGATCAATGCAACGATCGTGAGCGCCATGCCGGCTTTTTCGGCCAATGACGACCGGAACTGGAGTACGACGTCTTCCTGGGTCGGGACGACGATCATCAACGAGGGTGCCGCACGATACGGACCGTCCGCTCCGATCGCCCGCCAGTCGGGGAAGTAGGAGACTTTGACCATGTGCGGGACACCGACGGCCGTCGTATGGAACGAGATGCGGTCATTCTCCAGTTTCACGTTGCTGACGACGCCGCCGCTCGCCTCGGGAATCGAGGGGATCACCAGATCGTCGCCGACCCGTGGCCAATCAGCGGGACCGTCCGACACCAGCCAACGATCCAGCAGCCCCTCCCGGTCGTACCAGTTCAAGGTGGCCTGTGTGAAGTCCGACCCTTCATAGACGGCCGGCACGTAGGCGGCCACGTCGACGAGCGAAGACTCCGGCAGCTCGAAGATGGCAAACGGGTCCGATTCGGTGATGAACCGCAGCTCGGGCGTGGCGAAAGCCTTCTCCTTGGCCTCGTCGGTGTAGGTGACGTAGTAGCGAACGTTGTAGAGCGCGAGGTGTTCCAGACCTCGTTTGAAATCGAAACGGTGGTAGTTCAATCCGGGTACGGGACTGGACGGCGCCAAGCTCATCTCGGCCTGGTTGAGGAAATGAAACGACGTGGTGAGCGACGACTCGAAGAACAGGCCCTCCATGGACGCGTCCTTCCCTTCGGTCCAGTAGGGGATCAGCATCAAGGCCATCGGCGTCCCGTACTTGTTCTGGTCCTTGTTGTACTCCCACTGGACCCTGCCGCCGGGGAGTTCGTCCAGTGTGTTCATCAGCGCGAAGTACTCGGGTGCAGCCGCCTTGCCTTCATACCCGGAGAAGTTCCACTGCACCCACCCGGGGATGAAGGTCATCCCCGCCAGCGAGGCGGCAACGATGATGAACGCCCCGGCGATCGGCAGCACGGAACCGACATGCACTCGGCGGGGCATCGTGAAGGTTCCGGCAACCGCCAGCACGCCGACACCGATGGCGATCCATCCGGCAACTCCCCCCAACACAACCTGGTCGGAGACGAGAAAGGCCACCACGGTCCCGACGACGAGGAGTCCCCGAACCCACCAGACGCCGAACCGCTCCGGCAGATGGCGTGCCAGCGCCTTGAGCGCCACCCCGAGGGCAATGCCGGCAAACACCCAGACGCCGAAGAAGAAGAATGGCAGAAAGCGCCCGTTCCACAGTTTGCCCTGAATCTGGTGAAAGCGCGCGGGGAGCCACGCGGGGATGTACTGGATCAGCCAGTAGTAGACGACCGGAAAGATCGCCAGGGTCACGAACGGGGTCGCCCTCGTCGTCCGGCGCACCGCGATGACCAGGCCGACGACAGCCGGCAGGAGCAGCATCCAGATCTCCTCCGGCAGGACGTTCTTCCACCCCGAGAGGGGAACCCAGGCCATGTCCGACGAGTACCCGACCCTGGTCAGTAGCGGAACCGCCCAGAAGGCCGCCACCGAGAAACCGAGGCCCCATATCGCAAGCGTCTTCTTGGTTCCCCCCTTCCACCGCATCACGGGCAGCGAAGCAACGATCACGGCAAGGGTGGTGATGAGATGCGTCAACGCCATGAGGCCCAGGACGAGACCGGCGAGGGGAACCTTGCGCTTCCCGTCCCGAACGATCTGGACCAGCAGGCCCAGGTACACCATCACGAGCGCGAACGACCACGAGAACGAGAACTCGCCTGCCAGAGTCGACGGAATGTTGCCGCCGTAGATCGAGAAGCTCTCCATGAACACGAACGCCCCTCCGGCGGCTCCCGCGACCGTCGAGGTGAAGCGCGAGAACCCCATCGTCCTCACCAGGAAGTAGGTCGCCGGGGCGAGTGCCAGAAGGCCGAGAATCGAGACGATCTTGAATGCGACACCGTACGGGATGAAAACGTCGAGGAGCACGGTGGCCAGGGCGGGAATCGGGAAGTAGAAGAAGAGGAACGGATAGCCCGCGAACCAGTCGTTGCTCCAGCCGAGGATCCTCCCTTCCGGCAGCATCACGTCACGTAGATACGCCGGGACGGCCACGTGGGCACCCATGTCCCCACCCGACGGCGTGTTCGGCGTCAGCAGCAGCACCGGGTTCATGACGATGAAGACCGCCGCAACGGCCAACCCGATGCCCGCAACCACTACCCAGAGCGGGATCGACTCGTGCGTACGGTCCGGGTTCACGGAGGGACGGTCAGGAGCGACGTTTCCGCGCAAGGTCGAGGACTTCGGCCAAGGGAAGGTGTTCGCCATCCTTGTCCCACCATTTCTGTTCACACTTGTGACACGAGTAGAAGTGAACCTCGCTGCCGTCGGGCAACCGATGGTCGATTTCTATCACATCACGAGCTCCGCACTTCGGACAGTGCACGCCCAACCCCTTCGTCGCGGCACGGAGAGCTTACCTGAGTTTCAGGGGCTGCTCGGGAAGCTTGCCCACATAGCGGGTACGCCTCCGTCCGTTCTCGGTCCAGTAGGCGTACCAGTACGGTCCGTGGGGGCATCGCGAACACGACGGTTTGCCACATCGGATCCCCTGTTGGCGAAGGCTGACGTTCACATCCGAGCCCGGTGTGATCGCACCGACCGATTCGAGACGTGCCCGTGCCACGATGACGAGCCGTTGGAGTTCGTGCGTATCGAGTTCGCGAACCGCTTCGAGCAGATCTCGGTCGATGGCCACCGGCGCTAGGCCACTTCGAGGGGAGCGAACAGCCGCGAGGTGCTTCGGTGGTCGGTGAGCGTCCATCCGAGCGGTGGGGACAGTCGATCCGAATGCGAGGCGCACAGGTGATACCCGGTGCCCGGCTCCAGCACGCCGAGGATGTCGTCGAGACGGACCGACCGCTCGTCGTAGTTGTAGGACATGACGGCTCCGGCGGGAGCACTACATCGAACGCACGTGGCAAGCATGCGGTAACGGTACCGGCCCGCCGCCCCTGGACCAAGGATCAGACCGTTTCGCCCCCCACACGTTGAACCCAGGGCTCAGGGGGGTCGCCACGACGCCTACGAACCCAGGGTTCAAAAAGGTGGCTACTGGTGGGCCATCGGTACGCCACTCGCATAGGCGATGGCTCCGTCGCGTTCCATCGTCCACGCCACACTGATCGGATGGTTGGCCTCGAGCACGAGTGCGGAGGCTCCGATCGGCACGGTGGGTACGGCGAGAACACGCCCTGGGAGAACGGCGACCTTCTCGACTTCGCCCAGTGCGCCACCCGAATCGAGAAGGCGATAGGTCACGGTCGCCGTCTCGGCTCCGGTGTTCATCACCCACAGTGTCGAGGTGCCGGCCATGCCGAACCCCGGCAGCATCCATCGTGTGGCCTGCAACGTCACGCCGGCCGTTGCAGCAACACGAACTCCGTCGTCGGCAACCAGGGTCGCAGCCACCGGGCCGCTGGTCCGCAGCCGCAGACCGAACACGCCCTCGACGAGACCGCTCACGTCGAGTTGCACCTGACTGCGGCCGTCGAGCGTGCCGGTCAGCAGCGCTGCTTCGGCCCCTGTGGTGGAGTAACCATCGATCTCGTAGTCGACAGGGCCGGCGCCATCGTTGGAGATGGAGAGCCGCGGCGTGAGCCCTCCTGCATCTGCCACCGGAAAGTCCCACTGGTCCGCCTGACCTTCGTTGGTCCAAACCGCCTCGTCGTCACCTTCGGAGAGCACCATCGCCGGTGTTATGACGCCTTGTTTCATGTCGATGGCAACGGAGATGCTCTCTCGTAGCGGCAGCAGCTTGCCCAGATCGATCACTTTCCAGGAGCGTCCCGCGACCGAGACCGACTCGAACTCGGGGATCGGTTCGAACCCGGCCTCGCTCGTGACGGTGATGCTCGCCCTCGCGTCGTCGGAGAACGGGTTGAACAGCACCAGGCGAAGCGTCTGTCCTTCGAGGGTGGAGCCGCCTGGAAGATGCCAGATCTTCGATGACGCCGACGGGCAGATATCTGCAGCGAGGACGCCTTCGCCGGTCTCGACGATGCCTGCGGCCGACGAAGTCGAAGAGAACTCGACGACGGCAGGTGAAACCCCCTGGTTGAGCACGCCGGCGAGCGAGAGCGCGGTCGCCGCGGGCCCGACCTGAGACTCCTCGACGGTTCTACGAATCTCTCCTCCGACCGGGAACGTGAAGCGAAGGTCGGCGTCGTTCTCGGACTGTGCCACGAAGAACGTATCGATGACATCGTCGGAGAACGCCCACGGGCACGTCGAATGGCTCGACGTCGTCGCAACAACGGCAACGGGAACGGTCGTCGTCGGTGATTCTTGGGTCTCCGGGACGGGCAGCGCCCACGCCAAAACGCCGAGCGCCCCGACGAGCAGAAGACTCAGCAGCCGTTTCATGGTTTCTTCCCTGCAAACGCGGCGACACCGAGCACCAGGACCAGGTAGATGCCTGCCAGTTCCGCCAACAGCCTCAGCGTCGCATTGGGAGTGAACTCGACAACGCCCCTGGATCCGTCGGCCTCATTTGCCCATCCGCTCTGCATCCAGGCACTCCCCCAGCCCGGGTGGGCGTTCTCTCTGATCACGACACGCGCTGCAGCCGGACCCCAATAGCCCGGGGGCTTGTAGTGCCACGCTTCGCCACCGGTCGTGACCGCACGCGGCGAAGGAACCTCGTTCTCGAACACGGCATAGTCGAGCCCTGGAAGCGAACGCATGTCGAGCTGGGTTTCGAGAGCTCGATCGAAGGGCGTCGGGTTCAGCAGAACCACCCACCGCACTCCGAACTCGGCGAGGGCGGCTCCGGGTCGCAGTTCATCACCGGAACTGATCCGTTCGAGCGTCGCGGCGAGAGCGGCATCGCCGACACCGGGGGCGGCAAGCCGGCCTTCGGGGAGCGTCGGCACAGGCCCGCCGATCAAGCGATAGGCAAAACCGGCACCTTCCCTCGCGGAACCGGGAAGATCTGCTGCGTCACCGATCAGAAGCAACCGGTCGACGCCATCCGCCGTCGCGCGCGCACTCGTGAACTCGAGCTGGGATCCGAACCGGTCGGGGCCCAGGCCCGCCCTGCCGCCGGGAATCAGGAGGAGAGCGCCCGCAGCGACCATGACGCCGCCTACCGCTCCGACCGAAACGAGGGTCCTGCGGAGCAGCCTCGATGTCGACAGCCGTCCGCCGAGATCGACCGCCGCCCCCGCGAGAAGTGCCGTGCCCAGCGAGGCCGTGACCAGACCGGCGACCGCCATCTCATAGCCGCCTCCGAGTCCTGCGGTCCTCGCCGCCGTGGCACCCAACGCCACGAGCACCGCGCCCCAACCGGCGATTGCCGAGATCTCCTTGTCACCGAAGGCGATCACCAGCAGAGCCGTGGCCGCCAGCAGCCCGAGCATCCACAGGCTCGGGCTCCAAAACAACGAAGGTCCTGAAAGCAGCGACTTGGGCGTTGTCGTGTAGAACCACGGGAACAGCAGCGGCACCGCCAGTACGGCGCCGACGACACCCCGCAGGACCGATCCCCAGCCGCCTCGTAACAACGAGCCCAGAAAAAGGGCGCTCACCGGAAGGACCAGCGCAATCGGCGAGAAGACGGCGAGGGCTCCTGTCGCCAAGGTGAGCGCACCGACGTTGGCAAGCCTGTTCCTCCACCCCTGTGGCCATGGACGGATCGCCACGGCGATCGCCCACGGCGCGGCGCCCAGAGCGAGCAGACCTGGCCAGGCGTTCGCTCCTTCCAACGCTCTCGCCGCAGGGCCGCCGATCAGTGCAAGCGCACCAATCGCTCTCCCCCAATGCCCGATGCCCAACCGTCCAAGCATCCTCCCCGTTCCCCACATCCCGGCGACGAGCGCCCCCGCGGTCATCACCGCGGAAGCCAGGCCGGCCTTCGAGAACAGCACGAGTTGCACGAGCGACGCGGCACCGACGACCGGCAGCATGGGACCGGCACTTCCGAGGCCTGCCGGGTTCCATCCTCCGGCGAACGAACGCAGGGTCGCCCACGCCGACTCCGGCAGTGGCAGCGAGAAGCCGGCGACGGGAAGCCCCGCCTCCCAAATGGATCGGGTGGCGAGTGCAACGAAGAACAGACCGAAGAGCGAAGCGATGAATCCGGGCTGTTGCCAGAATCCCCGACCGCGATCGACGAAGTTCGTGAGCCGACTGTCGGACGATCGTGCCCGCAGGCGATCGCCGAGGAGTTCGCCGACTTCCCGAAGGGCGACCGAGCCCCGCACCTGATAGCGGAAGAGCTCTTCGTCGCCGACGAGCCGGGATCTCTGCAACCGCTTCCGCTCTGCAAGCGTCGAAGGGAGCCGCCGAAGGTTCCACGCCCACGCCAAAGCGAAGCGCCCGAGGGCGGTGCGGCGATCGGTGAACGTATGGGCGAGCGCAGCAATGAGGCCGGTGAGGAACGCTGCCGGAAGGACCCAGAGCAGGGTGAACGCACGGTACGTCTTCACCATGGCGCGAATCTGGCCGGCCTCCTCACGCCACGATGGTCCGGCACTGCACGCTCCCCGATGCAGTACTTCCGCCGACGGGACGACGACGACCCTGCCACCCATGACTCTCGCGCGCTGAGAGAAATCGATGCCTGCCGCATTGGATGCCATCGTCGTGTCGGGCCCTCCGAGGCCGAGGAACAGGTCCCTTCGGACCAGCATGCAGGCTCCGGAGATGTAGGCGACGTCTCGCACGACGTCGTACTGCTCCTGGTCGCGTTCGTCCTGGTCGAGGCCCGTGTAGGGAACGCAGAAGACGTCGGTGGCCGCGCCGACCAGCTCCAGCGTTTCGGGACTGTCGGTGCGCAACAGCTTGGCGCCGACGACCGAGGCGTCGACCCTCTCGAGCTCTCTCACCATGGCGCCGAGCGCATCCGGGCGAGGTTCCGCATCGTCGTGCAACACCCACACGTGGGTGATCTCCGGGCCGAGGAGTTCGCACACCGCGGAGGGTGTCGGCACCCAGGTGATGCCCCGCTCCTTGGCAAGTGCCATCGCGACATCCCCACCGCCGACTGCAGCGATCATGCTCGGCTCGTAGACTTGTGCCGCGATCGCATCGAGCGCGTCGGTCAATGTTCCGGCGCGCACCATGACGGCCGCGAGTACTGAAGCGTGATCGGGGGATGACATGCCAGAGCCATTGTGGAGGGAGCGAGACGTCCGCGCAATCCGACGGGTCGTCGAACGATGATGCACGTTGCTCTCCTCTCGGGCGGTGTTGGTGGGGCGCGGCTGGCGCGCGGCCTCGATGGACTCGACGATATCGACCTCTCGGTGATCGTCAACGTGGGTGACGACGACGTCATCTATGGCCTCAACCTGTCACCGGATATCGATACGGTCACCTACACCCTTGCAGGTATGGAAGGACCGCATGGCTGGGGTATCGACGGCGACGAGTTCGAGGTGATGCGTCAACTCTCCTCCTTCGGCATCGACACGAGCTTTCGGATCGGCGACCGGGATCTGGCCACGAACCTGTTCCGTACCAAGCTGCTCCGAGAAGGAGCACCGCTGTCGGAGGTGACCAGGCTGATCGGCTCGGCGTTCTCTCTGAGAGCTTCGGTCCTGCCCGTCACCGATGACCGGCTCCGGACCATGATTCGCGTCGGTACCGACACGTGGATTCGGTTCCAGGAGTACTTCGTTGTCCGCTCTCACAGGGATGAGGTTCTCGACATCCGCTTCGATGGCGCCGAGCAATCCGAACCCGCGCCCGGGGTGCTCGACGCTCTCGCGGATGCCGATGTTGTTGTGATCGCTCCGTCCAACCCTCCACTTTCCATCTGGCCGATGCTCGCCGTGCCGGGCGTTGCCGCTGCAGTCGCCTCAGCGAATCGGGTGATCTGCATCAGCCCGCTGTTCGGCGGACGTGCACTGAAGGGACCGGCTCATGCGGTGCTCCGGTCACTCGGCATGTCCGCGGGTAACCGGGGAGTGCTGGAGGCCTACCAGGGGTTGCTGCACGATTTCGTCATCGACCTCGGCGACGCTCCCGATCGCAGCCGCCTCGGTGATGTCGCCGTACGAATCCACGTTCGGGACACGAGGATCGCCGATCCTGTCGCCGCCCGCGACTTCGCTGCCTGGATGATCGATCTGCTGTGACACTTTCGATCATCCCGGTGCCCGGAATCGGCGAGATCCAACCGGGCACCGATCTCGCCGAAACCATCCTCGAGGCAATCCACGCCGCGGGTCTCCGTCTCGAAGATGACGACGTCGTCGTCGTGACACACAAGGTGGTCTCCAAGGCCGAAGGAGCGACGGCGCGGTATGCATCCGACGCCGAGTACCGGGCGATCAAGGAACGGGAGGCGGCGGCAGTGATCAGGCGCCGCGGGGATCTGATGATTGCCGAGACCCGGCAAGGATTCATCTGTGCCAACGCCGGCGTCGACCGCTCCAACGTGGAACCCGGTCTCGCCGTGCTCCATCCTCGCGATCCGGATCGATCGGCACATCGGCTTCGCCTACGGTTCGAACGCGGCTCGCGCAAGCGACTCGCGGTGATCGTCACCGACACGTTCGGCAGAGCCTGGCGGCGCGGCCTGACCGACGTGGCGATCGGCATGTCCGGCATGCCTGCCCTCCATGATCATCGAGGCGCCGCCGACACGTGGGGCAGGAAGCTCGAAGTCACCGAAGTCGCGCTCGTCGACGAGATCGCCGCGGCAGCGGATCTGGTCATGGGCAAGGCCGAAGGGATCCCGGTCGCGATCGTTCGCGGGCTCTCGTGGCCTGAAGGAGAAGGCCGCGCCACCGACCTCGTCCGCCCACCGGGCGAAGACCTGTTCCGCTGACATCCTTCCCCCTCAGGGGGAAGTGCCGAGTCTTCGAGGCGATGGGGGTGTCCCCGAGCCGGCGCAGCCGGAGCCACCCCTCAGGGGGAAGTGGCCGAGGCGAGGAACGAGACGAGGCCGATGGGGGTGTCTTCCCCCCTACTCCCGGAACGACTCCACGGTCTGGCGAAGACCCTGCTCCATCGAAGTCCACGCCCGCCAGCCGAGATACTTGGACGCGGCCGATGCATCGACCACCGACCGGGCGATGTCGCCGGGCCTCGGGTCCCCGAAGACGGGGTTCTGGTCGAACCCGATGATGTCGGCAAGCATTCTGAACAGTTCGATGACCGATGTCTCGACACCGGTGCCGATGTTGAGCAGTCGCCCTCCACCGGCTCCGCCTGCCCGCACGCAGGCATCGACGGCGTCGGCGACGAACACGTAGTCCCGTGTCTGGTCACCGTCGCCGAAGATCACCGGACGCTTCCCGTCGAGCATCAACTTGGAGAAGATCGACACGACACCGGCTTCCCCCAAGGGGTCCTGCCGGGGCCCGTAGACGTTGGAGAACGCCACGAGCAGGTAGTCGACCCCGGTGGTGTTCCGGTAGTAGCGGAAGTAGTCCTCCACGACCTTCTTGGAGATCCCGTACGGCGAATCCGGGTGCTTCGCGTACGACTCCTTCACCGGAAGTTTTGCGTCGGCTCCGTAGATCGCCCCCCCGGACGACGCCGCCACGACACGAATCGCCTCGACGAGACGGGCGGCCTCGAGCACGTTGATGGTCCCGAGGATATTCACGGAGGCGTCGAACAGCGGATCACGGGTAGACACGGGCACGGACGCCTGCGCCGCGAGGTGGAAGATCACTTCGGGACGGAACCGCTCGGTGACGGTCAGGAAGGCATCGTCGCGAATGTCGACCTGGTGGAACTGCACCTTGCCTCGCGCCCGGGCGTCTGCCAGGTTGGCGATACGACCAACGGAGAGGTCGTCGACGACGAGCACTTCCCAGCCCTCGTCGATAAGACGATCGACCAGATGCGAGCCGATGAACCCTGCCCCACCGGTAACCATGGCTTTCATCGTGTAATCGAACCTTTCCTCACGAACCGGGTGGTAATGAGCCGCCAGAAAGCCGGCAGGCCGTCCCGCCAGGAGATCTTCTTGCCCTCTTCGACCTCGCGCCCCGTGTAGCGGATGGGAACCTCATAGATGCGATTGCCGAGCCTGAGAAGTTTGGCCGTGATCTCCGGTTCGATGTCGAAGCGGTTGGCCGTGAGCCTCAGGGAACGGGCGAGATCGCCTTCGATCAGCTTGGAACAGGTCTCCATGTCGGACAGGGTCGTGTTGTAGAGCACGTTGGTCGTCAAGCTGAGGAAGCGGTTCCCAACCCAATGCCAGAACAGCATGTTGCGACGCTCGCCGGTGAACCGCGACCCGTAGACGACTCGGGAATCCCCTTCGAGCGCCGGCCGCAAGAGTGTGGGCCAATCTCTCGGGTCATACTCCAGGTCTGCGTCGTAGATGATCACCCAGTCGCCGCTCGATGCTTCGATGCCACGGCGGATCGCGGCACCTTTGCCCTTGTTCTCGGACTGGTGCAGGACATGAACGGTGGAGTCTGCCAACTGGTCGACGATCTCGCCGGTCCCGTCGGTCGAACCATCGTCGATGATGACGATCTCCCGCTCGATCGGTAGCTCGACGGCTCGAGCCCGACGCACGGCCTCCCCCACCGTGCCACGTTCGTTGTACACCGGAATGAGGATGGAGAGTTTCACCCTGTGCAGGCTAGTGCCTTGGCCGGTGACGTTCGTGGTGTCGATGCGTTCCTATCGCGACGACACCCACCACGTAGAAAGCACGAAGTGCCGCCTACCGCCCTATTCCCTGATAGCGGAGCCCGAGGCGCCGCACGGCGTCCGGATCGAGCAGGTTGCGAGCATCGACCACGCTGTCGCCGCTCATGAGCCGGGCAACCTCGTGCAGATCTACACCTTGGTAGTCGGGCCATTCGGTCGTAATGAGCAGCACATCGGCGTCCCGGGCCGCGTCCAGCGGCGTGTCCACCTGGGACAACCCGTCCATCGACACCGTCGCCTGGGGATCGTGCGCCCGCAGGACGCATCCCTCCTCGATGAGGCGTTCGGCGATGGCGAGCGCAGGTGAAGATCGCGTATCGTCGGTTCCCGCCTTGAACGCGAGACCCCACATCCCGACCGTGCGGCCGTGCAACGTCCCCCCGGCACCGGTCCGAACGTGATCGACGACGTGTGCACACTGGAGGTCGTTGATCCGGATGACACTCTTGAGCAGTGCGAAGTCGTACCCGGCCTCTTCCGCGACGGCAACGAGCGCATTGGTGTCCTTCGGGAAACACGACCCGCCGAAACCGGGGCCGGGGTTGAAGAAGTGAAATCCGATCCTGCTGTCGTACCCCATGCCGAGAAGCACGTCCTTGACATCCGCTCCGACCGCCTCGCAGAGCCTGGCCACGGCGTTGGCGAACGTGATCCTGGTCGCGAGAAAGGCGTTCGCTGCGTACTTGACCATCTCGGACGAGATCGGGTCGGTGACGACGATCGGGGCCTGGAGTTCACGGTACAGCTCGATCATGACCTCGGCGGCCCGTTGGTCGTCGGTGCCGATCACGATCCGATCGGGATGCAGGAAGTCCGAGATCGCCGAACCTTCACGCAGGAACTCCGGGTTGCTGACGACGGTTGCGCGAGCTCCCTGCTCGTCGAGCGTCGCCTGTACCTTCGACACCGACCCCACGGGCACCGTCGACTTCAGCACGACCAGCGCCCCGTCGCTCAAACTCCCCGCTATCTCCCCGAGGACGGCATGGACGATGGAGGTGTCGGCGGCCCCGTCCTCGCCCTGGGGTGTCGGCACGGCCAGGAACACCACTTCCGCCCCTGCCACGGCATCGACGTTGGAGGTATGGAACGAGAGCCTGCCGGCCTCACTTCCCACCCTGAGCATGGCTGCAAGCTCCGGTTCGAAGATCGGTGACCGGCCGGAACGAAGCATCCCGACTCTCTCGGCGTCCCGCTCCCCGACGGCGACCTGGTGGCCCAGCGACGAAAGCCCAACGGCCGTGGCGAGCCCGACGTATCCGGCTCCGATGACAGCTACCTGCATGAGCGCGAGGCTACTCGCCTCCATCGGGGGGCGATTGAACGAAAGATGCCTGCGCGTAGAGCGGCGCTGTGCGCGTCGCTCGCCTACTCACGTATCTCGTACTTCGTATCGCGACCTACCCGGCCTCGAGACCGTAGGGCGAGCGTCGCGGCTCCTGCTGGAAGTCGGGGGCTGGAGGCTGGAAGCCGGCTTCCTGACTGAGCTCCTCGGCAACGTCGAGACGCGTGCCGTGCATTGCGCGACGGGTCTTCAGGGTCAGGCGGCGGGTGCATCGCTGCCGACGATGACGACGACGTCGATGTTGCTGGGAACGGACCCGAAGCTCACGCTTCCGAATCCGAGGGCGTCGGCGACCGCCTCGGCGAGCTGATGGCGATCGGATCGAGCCAGGATCACGGTCGTCGCGAAGTTGCTCGCATCCGCGTCACCGATATCGGCCACCTTGAACGCCGGCGAGTCGAGCAACGCGGCGGTGCGGGCCGCAGCCCCGGCGATGCCGTTCCCGTTGAGCACCTGAACCCGGATCGGCCCTTCGATTCCCGTTTCGAAAGGCTCGCCTGCGGCGAATGCTGCAAGCACCCGCGCAGCGTCAGGCTCTTTCGGCAGCTGATAGGAGCGGCCGTCGATCATCTTGCCGTAGGTCGGCAGCGTCATCGTGTCGATCGTCGAAGCATCGATGGAACGCATCGCCCATGCGAGGTCGAGCAGCGTCTTCTGCGACAGGGTCGCGTCGACGGTGACATACTTTCCGAACGCTTGCAGGAGCCCACTCAGGTCCGCAATAGACGACGGACGCTTCAACTCCGTCAGGATCGCGAGAATGATCTGCTGTTGCCGTCTCGTCCTGCCGATGTCACCGCTGTCGACCGAGACCCAGGATCCGTTGCGCAGTTCCTGGTAGTGCCGGGATCGTGCATACGCCAATGCCGAAGAGCCGTCGAGCGTCTGATGGCCGGCATCGACGGCGAGGCCCGAGCCTTTGTCTCTCGCCGGGTACGGAAAATCGATCGTGATGCCGCCGAGTTGATCCACGATGGCCGCAAAGCCCGAGAAGTCGACCTCCACGTAGTGGTGGATCGGGAGCCCAGTCGCCTCCTTGACGGTCCGGACCATCAACTCGCTTCGCCCGTACGCGTATGCGGCGTTGATCTTGTTCGTCCCATAGCCTTCGATGTCGACTTTCAGATCCCTGGGAAGGCTCAGCACCTGTGCCCTGTGTTCATCCGGGAAGACCTGCATGAGCATGATCACGTCGGCGCGCGCTCCTCCGGCGGTGGTGCCGAAGTTCCCTTGGAGATCCTCGTTGAGGTCGGCTCTCGAGTCGGACCCGAGGATCAGGAACGTTGAGGGTGGCTGCCGGACCGTAGCCTTGCCACCACTCGGCTGCTTGGTCGTGGGAGTGAGTGCCCGCACGACATCGGTGTCCCGCGTGATGTTGTCTTCGACGGTCTGGGAGAGATTGCGGACGGTGAAGATGGCCCCGAACACCGTGATGTTCGCGATCACGAGCAACGTTATGAGACCGCGGCGAATCCACTTCCTGGCGCGGGGATGTTTACTGGTATGCGTAGAGGATCGAGCCATCGGACATCCAAGGGTAGCGATCCCGGCAGTACACGGGACCGCCGGAAGCAGCCCATGGCGGTCTCATCGAATCTCACGCACCTCTCCGGACGCCAGCTCGATCCGACGACCGCCGGATGTCTCCACGACGAGTCGCCCATCGTCGGCGACGTCGACGGCAACACCCTCGCCGCCCGGCTCCCAGCGGATGTGCCTCCCGATCGTCGTGCAGGCCACCCGGTACTCCTCGATCCCCCAATCATCCGGGCCCCGATCCACACGTGACAGCAGGGCGTCCGCCCACCGGCCGGCCAACTCGACGCCGGTCTCCGGTCCGGGGTCATCGCCGTACAGTGCACCGAAATCGGAGGGCGCGTCGGGCCACCAGAGGTTGACGCCGAGACCCACCACGACCAGATCCTCGCCGCTCTCGGCGAGCAGGCCGCCGGTTTTCCGGCCGCCGACCATGAGATCGTTGGGCCACTTCAGGTCGAAACCGGAGACATCACGTGCCGCGAGCCCTGCGGTGAGCGACAGCCTCGGCCATGTCAGTCGCGGCCAATCCGGTGTGAACGCAAGCGACGCCGCCACCGCCCGGGGAGCGTTCTCCCAGCGCCTCCCCGACCGACCCCGACCGGCCCTTTGGCGTCCGGCAACGACCAGAAGCGGCTTCCCCCGGTGCCGGGATCGAGCCTCGTCCTGGGTGGAAGTCACCTCGTTGAGCGTCGTGAGAGCGTATCGTGTAGCCATTCCGTCCCTCTCGGAGTCAAAGGGCAATCTACGCATGGGCACAGAAGAACGCATTGAAGATCTCCGCAGGCTGCAGGACGAGGCGATCCACTCGGGGGGTCAGCGGGCGGTCGCTCGACAACATGAACTCGGCAAGCTGACGGCACGCGAGCGCCTCGAAACCCTCCTGGACAAAGGATCCTTTCAGGAGATCGACATGTTCGTTCGCCACCAGGCGAGCGGCTTCGGTATCGAGAACAAGCGCCCGCCGGGCGACGCCGTCGTCACCGGCTGGGGTACGATCGACGGGCGGACCGTCTTCGTCTTCGCCGAGGACTTCACCGTGTACGGCGGGTCGCTCGGTCGTGCCGTGAGCGACAAGATCGTCAAAGTCATGGACGCAGCCCTGCAGACCGGTGCACCGTTGATCGGGTTGAAGGACTCCGGTGGCGCCCGCATCCAGGAGGGTGTGGCGTCGCTCGACGGCTACGGTCGCATTTTCGAACGCAACGTCCGGGCTTCGGGTGTGATCCCGCAGATCTCGGTCATCATGGGACCGTGCGCCGGCGGTGCCGTCTACTCGCCCGCGATCACCGACTTCGTCTTCCAGGTGCAAGGTTCGAGCCACCTCTTCATCACCGGCCCCGACGTCATCCGGGCCGTCACCGGAGAGGAGATCACATTCGAGGAACTCGGCGGCGCGGCCGCCCACGCGGGCAGGTCCGGAGTCACCCATTTCGTGGCCTCCGACGGTTCCGACGCCCTCGAACAGATCCGGTATCTGCTGTCGTTCCTGCCACAGAACAACATGGAGGCGCCGCCCCGTTACGCGCCGAGCGACCAGGCGGACCGTATCGAATCGGCGCTGGATTCGATCATTCCCGACTCGGCCAACCACCCCTACGACGTCGTCGACATCATCGAGCGCGTCGTCGACGACGGCGAGTTCTATCAGGTGCACGAGCACTGGGCGCAGAACATCGTCGTTGGCTTCGCGCGGCTCGACGGCTACAGCGTCGGGATCGTCGCCAACCAGCCTTCCGTGCTGGCCGGAACGCTCAACATCACCGCCTCGATCAAGGGCGCCCGCTTCGTTCGCTTCTGTGACGCATTCAACATCCCCCTCATCACGTTCGTCGACGTGCCCGGCTTTCTCCCCGGTGTGGATCAGGAGCACGGCGGCATCATCCGCCACGGAGCCAAGCTGCTGTACGCATACAGCGAGGCCACCGTTCCCCGGGTGACCGTGATCACCCGCAAGGCGTACGGCGGAGCGTACGTGGTCATGAACTCACGCGGCATCCGAGCCGACCTCGTCTACGCGTGGCCGTCCGCAGAGATCGCCGTGATGGGCGCCCAGGGCGCCGTGAACATCGTGTTCCGCCGCGAGCTCGCTGCCGCAGACGACCCCGATGCGAGACGAGCGGAACTCATCGCGGATTATGAGAACAAGTTCAACAACCCGTACCGTGCGGCTGAACTCGGACTCGTCGACGAGGTCATCGAGCCGAGCATGACACGACCCAAACTGGTCAGGGTGATGGAAATGCTACGCACGAAACGAGAATCACTCCCTGCGAAGAAGCACGGGAACATCCCCCTGTGAGCCCCAAGAACCCGCCGCCGCGCTCGATCAAGGCCCTCCTCGTTGCGAACCGCGGCGAGATCGCGGTTCGTGTCCTCCGATCGGCTCGAGAGATGGGAATACGGACGATCGCCGTCTACTCCGAACTCGACCGGGACGCCCTCCACACACAGGTCGCGGACGAGGCATGGAACATCGGGCCGGCACCGTCATCCGAGTCGTACCTCGACGCCCATCACATCATCCGGGTGGCAAAGGAGACGGGAGCCGACGCGATCCATCCGGGCTACGGATTCCTCGCGGAGAACGCCGAATTCGCCCAGGCGGTCATGGACGCCGGCATGATCTGGGTCGGTCCACCGCCAGAGGCGATCATCATGATGGGCTCCAAGATCACCGCCCGACAGACGGCAAGCAAAGCGGGAGTACCACTGGTCCCCGGTACGACCGAGCCGCTCGCCTCCACCGAGGAGGCATTCACGACAGCCGCCGAGCTCGGCTTCCCGGTCGCGGTCAAGGCAGCCCATGGCGGTGGTGGAAAGGGCTTGCGAATCGTCTACGACGCTTCCGAGCTGCAAGACGCAGTCGAGGGAGCACGCCGGGAGGCCGAAGCGTATTTCGGTAGCTCCGAGATGTACGTCGAGAAGTACCTCGAGGAACCGCGGCACATCGAGGCGCAGATCTTCGCCGACGACCACGGGCACACCGTTTTCCTGGGCGAACGCGACTGTTCAATGCAGCGCCGCCACCAGAAGCTCATCGAGGAGACCCCGGCGGCGGGCCTCGCCGACCGCCTCCGAAAGGCGATCGGACGCTCCGCGATACAGATGGCGAAGGCCTGCAATTATCGGGGAGCCGGAACCGTCGAGTTTCTCGTCGACAAGGAAGGCAACTTCTTCTTCTTGGAGATGAACACCCGGCTGCAGGTGGAGCACACCGTCACCGAGATGGTGACAGGCATCGATCTCGTCGCGGAGCAGCTCAAGGTCGCCTCCGGAGAGCCACTGTCCTTCACCGCTCCGAAGCGTTCCGGCCACGCCATCGAGTTCCGTATCAACGCTGAGGACCCTGCCCACGGCTTCCTGCCGAACCCCGGACGCATCGTCGACTACCGCGAGCCCGCCGGCTTCGGGGTACGGGTCGACTCCGGAGTGACGACAGGTTCGGAGATCAGCCGCTACTACGACACGCTGATCGCCAAACTCATCACGTGGGGCCGGACCAGGGAACAGGCCATCGCGCGAGGAAAGCGGGCACTGCATGAGTTCCGGATCGTCGGTGTCCCCACCACCATCCCGGCCCATCTCAGGATGCTGGACAACGAGACGTTTCTCAAAGGCAAGCACCACACCGGCTTCGTCGAGAGTGATCTCGACTTCTCCGATCTGGTCCAGTCGATCGCCCCACCGCTCGCAGAGGACGAAGCACTCGCACGAAGGGACATGACGGTCGAAGTATCCGGCCGTCGGTTTACGGTGACGTTCTGGGCTCCGGAGACTCCGGCTCTGAACGGCAACCGTCCGCGACGCAAGCCGCCGAAACTCGCCCGTGCAACGGCCCTCTCCTCCGACGATGCCGGGATCATCACCGCTCCGATGCAGGGAACCATCGTCAAGGTGCACGTGGAGGCCGGCGATCACGTCAGGAACGGCGACCCGGTCTGTGTGCTCGAAGCGATGAAGATGGAGAACGAGGTGCGGGCACCCGTCGACGGTGAAGTCATCGAGGTCAAAGTCCGCTCCGGTGACACCGTTTCGCCCGGGCAGGTCATCGCGATCATCCGATAGCCACCCTTCCCCTCGAGGGGAAGCAAGAAAACGCGGCCCAACCCCCTCTTTCCTTCCCCCTCAGGGGGAAGTGCCGAGTCTTCGAGACGATGGGGGTGTACCCGCGACCTCAGGGGGAAGT
>JAADGS010000056.1 GCA_013152275.1 Actinomycetota bacterium
CCCTTCAGGGGGAAGTGCCGAGTCTTCGAGGCGATGGGGGTGTGCCCGCGCTGGGGGAGGCTCTACCCCATCTTCCTCGGTTGGTTCCTCGCTTCGGCCACTTCCCTCTGCCAGGAAAAGGCCCTATTCGTAGACTTTCTCGTCGGTGGCGTCTGCGTCGAGGGCGTCGGCTTCCCAGTCACGGTACGCGGTGCCGCGGCGGTGGCGGTCGGCGTACTCGCGGTACCACTCGTGGGCGATGATCATGCTCATCACCTCGTTGGTTCCGGTCCAGATCGACGCGAGGCGCAGATCCCGGTAGTGACGTTCGATCGGGTAGACGGACGTGTAGCCGATCCCGCCCATGACCTGCATGGCGTTGTGGACGACCTTCTGGCACGACTCGGTCACGAACTTCTTCGTCTCGGAGATGTGCCTGCGGGTCATGCCGGCGTCTGCGCCCTCGTCGACGGCGCGTGCGGTCGTGTACACCAGGGACCGTGCGGCGTCGAGGAGCATGGCCGCCTCGGCGACCTGAAAGCTGACCCCTTCGAACCGGTTGATCGTCTTGCCGAACGCCTTGCGGCGGGTCGTGTAGCCGCCGGCGACCTCCAGGGCCGCCGTGGCGGGCCCGATGGTCATCGCCGCGGTGGCGAGACGCTCGGGGATCATCATCGTGTTGAACACGTGCACCCCACCGTCGACGGTGCCGATCACGTTCTCCTTGGGCACGATCACGTCCTTGAACACGACACGGCCCGCGCCTCCGCCTCGAGAACCCATCAGGTTGTACAGATAGTCGACCGTCACCCCGGGGCCTCGATCGACGATGAACGCCGTGATCCCATCCTGGGGCTTCACGTCGGTGTTCGTTCTCGCATAGGCCAGGAAGAAGTCCGCTCCCTCCGCGCCGACGATGAAGCGTTTCTGACCGTTGAGCACGAAGTGATCGCCACGATCGACCGCCGATGTCGTGGTACCGAAGAAGTCGGATCCGCCGCGCGGTTCGGTGAGCCCCTCGGCGGCGAAGATCTCGCCCGCCAGCAGCGGCTTGACGTACTTGGCTTTCTGGGCGTCGGTGCCGTGGATGACGATGGCATCACACACCAGCTCGGCGCCCACCCCGAACGTGCAGGCGAAGATGTAGCCGAGTGTGCCGATCTCCTCCATCACCGCGCACGTCGTCACCCAGTCCATGCCCCGTCCGCCCCACCGTTTCGGGTAGCGGCAGCCGAGCAGGTTGCGACGTCCCGCCTCGGCGAGGAACTCGGTCGGGAAGCGGATCTCGTCGCGATCCATCTTGGCGATCATGTCTTTGGGAACCCACGCGACGAGGTCGCGGGCCTCGTCGCGCATCTTGCGCTGTTCGT
The DNA here is from genome assembly GCA_013152275.1 of Actinomycetota bacterium. Lineage (NCBI taxonomy): Bacteria > Bacillati > Actinomycetota > Actinomycetota bacterium. The sequence continues at coordinate 1,350 of JAADGS010000056.1, forward strand.
CGTTCAACAGGAAGTCGTACATGGTCGCCTCTTCAGTCTGTCGCCGGGTCGTTGTCGAGCTCGTTGCGAAGTCGGTACTTCATGACCTTGCCGGTCGGTGTGTAGGGGAGCTCGTCGACGAAGCGGAACTCGCGGGGGATCTTGTACCTGGCGAGATGGTCGCCGAGGAACGCCGTGAGGTCGTCTGCACTCACCGTCGTATCGGGTTTCGGCACGATCAGAGCGAGGACGGTCTCACCCCACTCGGGATGCGGTTTGGCGATCACCGCGACACCGGCCACGTCCGGGTGCGACATGATGACGTCCTCCACCTCTTTGGAGTACACGTTCTCGCCGCCGGTCACGATCATGTCCTTGATCCGGTCGACGATGTAGAGGTAGCCGTCCTCGTCGACCCTGGCGATGTCGCCGGTGCGGTACCAGCCGTTCTCGAAGGCGGCGCCGGTGGCCTCGGGGTCGTTGTAGTAGCCGACCATCATGGAGTCGGCCATGAGCCAGACCTCGCCGACCTCACCGGCCTTCGCCTCTTCGGTCGTGCTCTTCATCACCTTGACGTTGGCACCCGGCAGCGCGGTGCGGCCGATCGAACCGGCCTTGGAGACCTGCTCGGAGGGGAACAGCGCCGTGCCCGAAGGGCCTGCCTCGGTCATCCCGTACACCTGGTAGAAACGGTCGCTGCGGTACTTGTCCATCAGCACCCTCGCGTTCTTCGCGTCGATCGGACCGCCGCCGTAGATCCAGGCACGGATCGACGACAGGTCGAACTCGTCGAAGTTGGGCACCATCGCCAGCGGAGCCAGGTAGCTGATCGGGGCGCCGAAGTAGATGGTGCACTGCTCGTCCTGGACCGCTTCGAGGAAGTGCAGCGGGTGGTACTCGCGCAGCAGCACGGTGGTGGCCCCCAGATACTGTGCGGCCACGAACCAGTTGTTCAGCGGGGACGAATGCCAGATCGGCATCGCCAGCAACACCCGGTCGTCCTGGCTGTACTGCGCCAGCAGGGCGCCGGTGATCCCGGCCATGATGACGTTGCGGTGCGAGTGCACGCACCCTTTCGGTTTTCCGGTCGTACCCGACGTGTAGAGGAGCTCGGCCATGTCGTCGTCGGCGACTTCGACCGGTGACGGGTCCGCCGCCGAGGCCAGCGCCGCGTCGAAATGGGGGTAGCCGTCGGCCGGAGTGTCGAGCGATCCCCGTTTGGCGGTCGTGTCGAGCTTGCCTGCCAGGGGGGCCAGCGCCCCGTCGAAGAGGAACACCTTCGCTCCGCTGTGGTCGAGGATGTACTCGACCTCGGGGACGGCGAGCTTGTGGTTGACGGGAACGACGGCTGCGCCGGCCGCGAGTGCGCCGAAGAACGCTATCGGAAACGACGGCGTGTTGAAGCTCATGATCGCCACACGATCGCCCTTGGTGACACCCCAGGACTGCAGCACCGCCGCGGCACGGTACGCCTGGTCGGTCAGATCGGCGAAGCTCAACCCCCGACCCTCGTAGCGGATGGCGTCCTTTTCGGGGAACTTCCTTGCATTGCGGTCCAGTATCTCGATGAGGTTCACAGAGGGTCCTTTCCGCTTCGGCTGGTCCCGGAGCATCGGTTTGGTGACAACAGTCGAAGGCTAGTCACGCGCAGACGGTGCAAGTTCTCCGTGCGGGGCGGGGAGGCTAGAGGCTCGGCTGGTTCTTTTCTTCCCCCTTCAGGGGCAAGTGCCGAGTCTTCGAGGCGATGGGGGTGTTCCCGCGGCGAGGGG
>JAADGS010000057.1 GCA_013152275.1 Actinomycetota bacterium
GTCGACCACCGCGACCCCCTGGGACGCCGCGACGATCGTCACCGGAACCCGGGTGCCGTCGACGGTCGTCACGAACGGTTGGTTCGCCGCGTCCGAACCGATCGCCGCGACTGGCACCAACGGCCCAGACGTCACCGGGATCACGACCACCTCGGCACGAAAATCCGTCCTGTCGACCAGGTCCACCCACCGGGCGCACCCCGACCCGCACACCGACCCTCCATCGATCCCGGTCAACAACAGATCCAACTGGCCGAACTCCGGCGACTCCACCGCCCGATCCACCCGAGCGTCCCACACCCCCTCCGGGAACGTCACCCGAACCTCGGCCGACAGCGGCACCAGGGTCCGCTGCTCGATCGACAACGGAATCCGAAACACCGGATCGTCGGGCACCACCGACACGACCTCCTCCCCGCCGCTCAGACGCGCCCCCACCTCCAACACCTCGGCGAACACGACCCGCACCGGCAAGACAGGTACGAACACGACGTCACCGGCCCGCACCACACCATCCGCCGCCACCCCCAACGACGACTGCCACACCTTCACCGCATCGCGGGTCGAGCGGCCGAACACCCCGTCCGGTTCCACCGACAACAACCCCAACCCGACAAGCAGACCCTGCAACTGGGCCACATCCGGCCCCACCGCCTTCAACGACAGATCGCGAAACGCCGGCACCGACCCTTGCGCGATCACCACCGGACGCAAATCCACCGTATACAACACATCGCCCGACGACACCGCACCGCCCACCCTCACCGGCATCGACGTCACCACACCCGACGCCCCATTACGACCAACCGGAGTCAAATCCCACTCCGCGACCGCGGTAAACGTCAACGACCGGCCAACCTCACCCTCCCCCACCGCATAGGTCACAGCCTCGGCCCCCGTCAACGGATTCCCCGGCGGAACCAACGCCCTCCGGCCCGCCCAAAACCCCACCGCACCGACACCCACGATCGCCACCGCAACCCACAGCGCAACCCATCGACGCTTCATCACACCTTCCTCATCACACCAGACACCACCGGTGAAGCCGGCCGGGCTCCCCGGAGACCTCCAACGGCACGCTTCCGGGTGGACTCCGACCGTACGACGATTGAGGATGACGTCCCAGCCGGAGCCCACCACATGACACAGCCCGTCGAACATCGACCCGCCACTCCACACACTCCAGTTTGTGTGCGTCGCCAGGCCGGTTCACGGTTGGGGACATAGCTCTTGGATTCTGTACCAGTCCGCTTGACTCATTCTCGGAACCGAGTTGTACGCAGTCCAGATGTCCTGACCGCCCATGTAGCTGTCGATGAACGTATCCAGTGACGGTGGATCGTCGACCGTGTACCCCTCGGCTTCAAGGCACGCCTTGGTGTCGACCTGTTGGTAATAGAACTCGGTGACCTGCTCCTCCGTCATCGGTTCGGACGGTGGGATATGCAGCCCCGCCCAGCAGGCAGAGACCACCGCCAGAGCCATGTTTTGCTGGTCGAGCACGACCTGGTTGTAACCGATCCCGTTACCCGGGGGGATGACGGTCACCGGATACCCTTGGTCGTTGGCGCACTGCACCTCCAGCGCAGTGACCTCGACCCAGTCGACGTCATAGTACGAAACACCTGAGAAGTCTCCGTACCCGGTGATCGGATCCAGCGTCGGTATCGGCAACACATCGGCAAAAGGCACACCCGAATCCCCATAATCGCTCAAGACGCCGGCACTGGTCGTGCCTGTCACCGTCGGAGACGTCTCCGTCACCGCAGTCGTCGTGGAGGCGCTCGACGACGTGGGTGATGCTGCGTCACCGGGGGTGCACCCGGCCAGCATCACCAACAGCACCACACCCCCGACCCACAGTCTCAATCTAGTTTCTGTGCAGCGAACCATGTGACCTTCTAGCTGATGTCCGTGCACCAGCCGTGCGTATCGTTGTCATACAGCACGCCACCGAACTCATAGACGACCCAGTCGAAGGCAAAAGCATTCCCAATCGACTGGTGGGTCCTCACAGTCGAGCCGTCGTTCCAACTCCCTCTGACACCTCCATACGGGTCGGCTTGATAGTGCTGGACCTGTCCTGACGACCTCGACTGGATACCAGCGATGTAGGTACCGCAGTCCTGGTGGCCCTGCTTCTCAAGCGTCTGGATTGTTGCCCCAGCAGGCAATGCTGCCATCGCAGCCAACACGACAACCAGTACGAGGACAGTGATTCGCTTCATCTTGCGAACTCCCCTTTCCTGGATCTCACACCTCTCACTGTATGTATTCGCGAAAGAGCCGTCCTCTGTTCCCAAAGAGTGGAGATTCGGGCGCAAGGTTCCCGAACCGACGCAAGAATCTTCGTGCTGTCCTGGTTGCCCGCCGCTTCCGACTCCTGTCCGTATTCTGTCCGTCAGAGGAACAGGAATGGGCGAGAATCGACGGGCATTGACCGGTGGGTGAATGTCCAGGTCGCGGCAGGTTCTTGGGTCATTCCTCCTGGTCATCGGAACCCGCCGTGTCAGGCGTATGACCTGTTGGTCGCAGGTTTGAGTCCTGCCGGGCTCACAACATGCGCCCAGGGAACCATGAGGAGAACCCCCGGACCAGGTGGTTCTTGTCGAGGATACCGGAGCTATCTGGCCTTGATATTCGCGGGGCGAACGATCCGAGCGACCCAGCTGTGCTCGGGTCGAGGCTTGGTGCATGGTCCACGCGGATCCAAGCCCGATCTGGTGCCGCGCCAGCCAACGTTCGGAGTGTCGATGGCGAGGCAGGGGCGTTGCTCACAAGGCCCTACAACGAAGGCACACCTATGAGTGCGCCGAGGCGGAGAATGCAGTGAGCGGCGTTCCTGGCCGCCAGAACGGCGCCAAGGCTGCCTGACGGGGTGCTAGCTCGGCTCAGAGCCGCACAGAGTACACTGCCATTTGTGCTCCATTTGTGCTGAGATGTTGAGAAACGTCGACAAAGGCCAGGTGGCGATGCGAAGTGTCACGAACGGGAAGCCCCAGCTAACGGGGCCAGAATAGCCTCCCACGCAGGGGTTTCGTTGGTGGCCAGGGGCAGAATCGAACTGCCGACCCCAGGTTTTTCAGACCTGTGCTCTTCCTACTGAGCTACCTGGCCGAGCAGGTTGGCGGGGACGACGGGATTTGAACCCGCGACCTCCGGCTTGACAGGCCGGCGTGAACTCCAGGCTTCACCACGCCCCCAAGACCGCTCCACGGCGCAGCCGTGTAGACGGCGGCAGTATAGGGGGTCTGGAACCCGCCCGGGTTCGTCAGCCATGCCGCAGCAGAATCTTGCCGAACTGGTCATTGCCCTGCATGCGGCCCAGAGCCGTGGGGAGATCGTCGAAGGCGAAGACGGAATCGACGAGGACCGGCACCTGTCCTGTGGCGACGAGGCGTGTTGTCGACGCGAACTCACCGAAGTCGTACATGGTCGACCCGATGATCTCGAGCTGTTTGAAGAACAACCTCGGAACGGTGAGTTCCACGGTCGTTCCTCCCGTTGCTCCACACGTGACGAGACGGCCGCCCTTCTCGAGGGAGCGAACAGAGGTGTCCCACGTCGGTTTGCCGACGTTCTCGAGCACGACATCGGCACCGGCACCGGTAGCTGCTTTGAGGGCGCGGTCGTAACCCTCGTCGGAGAGGAACCCACCGTCCGCTCCCAGCGAGATCGCCTTCTCGATCTTCTCGGCATTCCGAGAAGTGACGAACACGGTCGCTCCCATCGCCTTGCCGATGAGCATCCCGGCGCTCGACACGCCGCCTCCGACGCCGATCACCAGCAGCACCTCACCGGCCTGAAGACGAGCCCTGCGCAGCATGCGGTACGCGGTCCCGTAGGCGAGACCGTACGCGCCCGCCTCCTCCCAGCTCAGTGACGAAGGTTTCGCCGTGACGTTTCGGGCCGGGGCGACGACCTGTTCTGCGAAGGTCCCCCAGCGGTGCTCCCCGAGGATCTGATACGCATCACAGAATGGCGTATTCCCGCGCAGGCACGCCGCACAGTGTCCGCAGGAGACCGACGGATTGACGATGACTTCATCGCCGATGGCCAATCCGGCGACATCTGCTCCGATGGCATCGACGACGCCTGCACCGTCCGCGCCGGCGACGTGGGGGAGCGGGGGTTTCGGCATCCCCATGGACGACCAGATATCGAGGTGGTTGAGGGCCGATGTCTTCAGGTGAACTCGGACCTCCCCGGGGCCAGGGCTGGGGGTCTGGACGTCCTCGAGTGTGAAGGAATCCGGTCCATCGATGTCGTGAAGGAGCCATGCTTTCATGACAAGCAGCGTAGTAGCGGCCTGTTCCCGGGGTCGGGTCCAGAGTCCCTCGATCACTTTGCGAGGTCACTGAACCTCGTGTGTGAGACATGTCGGCGGCTGTGGTCGGCAGGCTGGTGGGCGGCTCGTCCTCAGAGTGCTGCGAGCGCCTCGGCGAACTCGGTCGGGAACCGGGTCGGCCTGCCGTCGAGGTCGGTGACCGCCGCGCGGATCTCGAGCGTGGCGATCAACGTGTCATCTCGGAACATCCGCTGCTGCCACATGGACGAAGCGCGCCTTCGTTCTTTCACGGCCGTCTCGATCCGGAGCGTGTCACCGCCGACGGCCGGGACGAGGAACCGGGCGTCGGCCTCGACGACCACCACATGGATCCCCACTGCCGACATCTGATCCATGGCGAGCCCCACCGATTCGAGTGCCTCGATGCGTGCGGTCTCGAAGTAGCCGAAGTACGCGGTGTGGTTCACGTGGCTGTAGGGATCCAGTTCGTAGAAGCGAACTTTGAGGGTCGTCGTGTGTGCCATGAGTGGACAGGCTACTGCAGGCGTTCCCACGTGGGCGTAGCATTGCGCCGGGAGAGGAGACTCCAGATGCTGCCGTGGCTCAACGTTGCGGTGATGGTCGGCGCCACGATCTTGACGTTCGTCTTCTATGTGGCGAGCGTCCGGCCGGCGGCGCTGTCGCGACGGATCGGTGCCGAAGCCGCCTATCGGACGTGCACGCGGTTCCGGGTCCTCTCCGCGGTGATGATGACGGTCGTCGGGATCAACTACGTGGTGTATGCGTTCTTCCCGTTGCCGTGGTCGTTCCCGAAGACGTTTCCCTGGCCCTACTGGGTGTCCGCGCTGATCGCCGTCGTTATCGCCATTCCTTCGGGCATCGTGTTCGCCCGCGGGATGAAGGACGCCGGCGAGGAGACCATGGTTCTCAAGGAACAGCACACCATGTACGGCGGAATCTACGAGAAGATCAGGCATCCACAGGCCGCGGGCGAGGTCTGGTACTGGTGGGTGATCGCCTTCCTGTGCCACTCACCCTTCCTGGCGATCTACTCGTTCGTGTGGCTTCCGCTGTTCCATCTCATGTCGCGGGCGGAGGAGCGTGATCTGTTGATCAGATACGGGGACGACTACCGGGCCTACAGGGAACGCACGGGCATGTATCTCCCAAGACGGGCGCACACCGGCTCATAGGCCGACGACTCCGTCGGGGTCGATGCGGAAACGGATCGATGTGCCGGGCTCCTCGGCGTGGTCGAGGTCGGCCTGGAGGATCGTCCCGTCGGGCATTTCGAGGTGGGTCGTGTAGTGGCCTCCCCGGAAGCTGCGTTGCGCGACGACGGCTTCGAGCGGACCGTTCTCCGTGATGGCGTCCTGTCTGATGATCACCTGGTGTGGGCCGTCGGAGACTCCCGGGGCTTCGAACGTGCCCCACGGTGCAGTGGCGATCCCGCCGGACACGTTGACCGTGACCACGTTGGCGAATCCGAGGAACCGGGCCACCCATGCGTCCACCGGTGCTCGCCACACCTGCTCGGGAGTACCGGCTTGGGCAACCGTGCCGTCTCGTAGGATGACGATCCAGTCGGCGATCCCGAATGCCTCCTCCTGGTCGTGGGTGACGTAGATCGCGGTGATGTTGTGAGTCACGAAGAGGTCTCTGAGCTCTGGAACGATCCGCTCTCTCAACGTCCGGTCGAGGGATCCGACGGGTTCGTCGAGCATCAGGACCTTGGGTTCGGGTGCGAGCGAACGAGCCAGGGCCACACGCTGCTGCTCACCGCCGGAGAGATGCCCGACGCCCCGATCTTCGTACCCTGCCAGCCCCACCCAGCGAAGCACCTCCGCGACTCTGCGGTCCACGTCGGGGCGGTCTTCGATGCCGAAGGCGACGTTTGCGCCGACGGTCATATGCGGAAACAGGGCGTAGTCCTGGAACATCAGTCCGAAGCCTCGGGCATGTGGTGGTGTGTGGTCGAGTGGCTCTCCGTTCCAGGCGATGGATCCGGAGTCGGGGCGTTGCAGGCCGGCGATGGTTCGCAGTAGCGTCGTCTTTCCACTTCCGCTGGGACCGAGGATCGCGACGACCGTTCCGTCCGTCACGGTCAGGTTCACATCGTGGAGGAATGGCACTCCTGCGAAGGAGACGGCGAGGTCCTTCACTTCGAGCATCAGAAATCACCCAACTCGCCGAACCGGAACCGCTCGATGAGGAGTATCGAGAGTGCGGTGAGCACCATGAGCACCGTTGCGAGTGCCAGCGCCTGATCGAGGGTGCCCGGTCGTCCGAGCAGACGGAAGATCGCGATCGGCAGCGTGGGCGTCGCCGGCCGGGCAATGAAACTCGTGGCGCCGAACTCTCCGAGGGATATGGCGAACGCGAACCCTGCGCCGACCAGTCCGGCGCGAAACACCATCGGGAGGTCGATCCGTCGCCACACGCGGGAGGGGGGAGCGCCGAGCATTGCCGCAGCTTCGCGCAGCTTCTCCTTCACGGACCGCATTACCGGGACGGCGGTTCGCACGACGAACGGGATTGCGACGAGCGCGTGGGCGATCGGTATCAGCACCGGTGAGGTCCTCAGGTCGACCGGTCGTCCGAGCGCCACGAGGAAACCGAACCCGATCGTCACCGCGGACGTGCCGAGGGGGAGCATCAGCAGCACGTCGAAGGCTCTGGAGAGAAGACCCGTCCGGTAGGCGACGATTGCCGCAGCCGCCATGCCGACGGTCACGGCAATCACGGTCGCCGCGAAGGCGAAGAGGATCGAGTTCCGGATGGCTTCCACCGGTGGGACGAAGAGGGCGGAGGTCGGTGTGGCGAGGGATCGGTAGGCGGCGAGCCCGAACCCGGCGTCGGTCCGCAGGGAGCGTTCGATGAGTACCGCCAGGGGGGTTCCGAGGAAGAGACCGGTGAAGCCAAGGGTGATACCGACGATGGCCCGGTCGCGCAACGTCCTGGGTGTCCGTGAGACTTCCTGTGCCGGGCGCAGCGGCAGTTCGATCATGCGCCGCTGTTGGTAGCGCGAGTACGCGAACAGGATCGACGTGACGCCGACGAGTTGAATCACGGCGAGTGCACTCGCGATCGGCAACTGCAGATAGGAGATCGTCTGGCGCCAGATCTCGACTTCGATCGTGGCGAAGCGAAGACCTCCGAGGATGAGGATCACTCCGAAGGACGTGAAGGTGAACAGGAACACGATCGATCCTGCCGCCGCCAGTGCAGGGCGGAGCAGCGGCAGTGTGACGGTGCGGAACGTGCGCCAGCGTCCCGCGCCCAGCATTCGTGCCGCCTCTTCGAGTCGAGGATCGAGATTCGCCCAGAACCCGCCGACGGTGCGCACGACGATGGCGTAGTTGAAGAAGACATGGGCGATGAGGATGAGCCACACGGTGCCGCTGAGATCGATCAGTCCGGTCGGTCCGAGGAGTGCCAGAAAGGCCGTGCCGACGACCACGGTCGGGAGTACGAACGGAACGGTGATTGCTGCACGAAGCAGGTTCTTACCGGGGAACCGGTACCGCGCGAACACGTATGCGGTCGGCAACGCGACGACCAGTGTGAGCAGCATGGATGCGGTCGCCTGCCACACGGTGAACCAGATGGCATTTCGCAGGGTGCCGCGGCGGAACACGTCGGCGAAAGGCGTCAGGTCGACGCGCCCCGCCTGGAGGAGACTCTTGGAGAGAATCGCTCCAAGCGGGTACGCGAAGAAGTAGCCAAGGAAGACGAGAGGGAGTACGACGAGGATGACGCCGCCGACACGCTCTCGTAGTCTGGCCGGGGTTCTCACTTTCGTAGGATCTCCGTCCACTCCTCGATCCAGCGTTCCCTGTTCTGTTCGATGAGGGCCGGGTCCAGCGACTCCGGGTGCTCGGGCAGTGTCGTGAATTCGATGAACTCGGGTGGCAGCTCGGCTTGGGAGTTCGCGGGGAAGACGAACATGTTCAGGGGGATGTCCTCCTGGAACTCTTTCGAGAGCATGAAGTCGATGAGTTTCCGGGCGGCGTCCGGATGTTCGGTGCCCGCGAGGATCCCTGCGAACTCGATCTGACGGAAGCACCCGTCGGTGATGACGCCTGTCGGCGCGCTGGTGAGCGGAGTCTCGGAGAAGATCACCTCTGCCGGCGGAGACGACGCGTAGGAGACGACCAGGGGCCGTATCCCATCCGACGCGGCGGAGAAGTCCGAGTAGTAGGCCTCCGTCCATCCGCTGTCGACCTTGACTCCGTTTGCGGCCAAGTCCGCCCAGAAGTCCTTCCAGGTGTAGTCGCCCTCCTCGCCGAACTCGGCGATCGTTGCCAGCAGAAACGCCAGGCCGGGTGACGACGTCGCCGGATCTTCGACGACGAGCATGTCTCGATAGGCCGGGTCGGTCAGGTCGAGAAGTGAAGTCGGGACCGGGACATCTCCTGTGAACGCCGCCTTGTCGTAATTGATGCAGACGTCGCCGAAGTCGATCGGTGTGACGTAGTGCTCGGGGTCGAGTTGGAGTGCCTTGGGCACCGTTGCCAGGCCCGGCGACTCATACGGATCGAAGATACCTTCCGACAAGGCCCTGGAGAGGAACGTGTTGTCGATACCGAACATCACGTCTGCGATCGGGTTGTCCTTCGTGAGGATCGTCTGATTGAGCATCGTCCCGGCATCGTCCGACCGCAACAGCTTGACGTTGATGCCGGTCTGGGAGGTGAAGTCTGCGAGGACATTGTCCGAGACGGCAAACGCATCGTGGGTGAGCAGGACGATTTCGACGGGTTGGGTGGTCGTTGTCGTGGGTTGGGTGGTGGTCTCTCCGGGTTGGGCGGTGGTCTCGCTTGTTGTCGTACTCGTTTCCTTCGGTGCCGATCCTGTCGGGCTACATGCCGCGACGATCAGGGTCAGTGCAATGACAAGCCCGCCGAGACGACGGACCTCTGGTGTTCTACGCATGGTGCCTCCTTTGTGTTCGGAGGCCAGGCTGAGACAGCTTCCTACGCCGGCATTATCCGGTCAGGTTCCAACGGTCGGAGGCTCCAAGCCTCCTTCTCAGCCCGGTCAAACCGAGCTCCCGTGCGATGTCGATTGTAGCGGAACCGGCGGGAGGGACGCGACCCCGACAAATCCTCCCGTTCTCGTGACGGTTGGGCGGGACTATTCCGGTGAACCGTCACGAGAACGGGAGGGGGGTGCTCGTGTTCGGTCAGGTCCTGTCGGCGGCGCCTCCAACGAGTAGGGCTACTCCCAGGGCGATCACGGCCGCCGGCAACAGGTAGCCCGAAGGGACGTCCCAAACTCCTGCGGCTTCGAGAAGGAAGACGACTCCGACGATGACGAAGAACACTCCGGCGGTGATGGAACCTTTCATCGTGATACTCCGATCTGCCCGGCGAAGGCGGAGACGTTCAATACCAGGGTCCGGTCGCTGTCTCCCGACGACGTCTTGTCGAGGCCCACACCCACACCCGACCGCTGCTCACCGAACGCGTTGATCTCTCCGAACAGCGTGTTGGCGTTCACCTCGACGGTGGCGTCACTCGGGACGCGAATCTCGATCTCTCCGGCGAACACGCTGATGTCGATCTTGGTGGTTCCGGACGGCAGGTCGAGATCACGCAGGTCGAGGGTGAGGCTGCCGGCGAACATGGAGGTGTCCTTGAGGTCGGTCATGCTGGTTATCCGTTCGTGTCGATCGCCCACCGCGCTCGTGGTCGTGTCGACGTTGACCGCCCTGCCTCCGCCTGCCACGAGTATGAGCGTCAGGATCACGCCGAGAGCGATCAGACCGCCGTGCCTTCGCCCCTTGGCGTCGGCGATGAGCGCCAGACCGACGACGATGAGGATGGCGGGGAGGATCCAGTCCCAGGCCAGGTGGTCGATCAATCCTGCCGCCTGGAAGAACCATCCGAGCCCGATCAGCAGGATGATCAGGCCAAGGATGAGTCGCCCGGCGCGACCGTTCATCGCCTGCCTCCTATGATCACCGCCAGACCGATGATGATCACGGTTGCCGGCAGGATGAACTTGCCGAGGCTCGGGACGATACGGTCGAGGATCATGAATCCGCCGATGACGATCAGCGCGGCGCCGATCAGCACGGTTGCGTTGCTTGCCTGTCCGGTCGCAGGTCCGACGTTGTCGCCGGGTCGTTCCATCGGCATGGCGACCCATCCGATCAGATAGATCAGAAAACCGGATCCGCCTGCGACGAGCAGGACGAGCAGGATGATCCGAATGATCACCGAGTCGATGCCCAGGTAGCGGCCCAGCCCGCCTGCAACCCCTGCGATGACCTTGTCGTTTGCGCTCCGTCGCAGGACCTTCGGCGCGCTCGCCGGCTCCGAGCCCTCATGTGTGGTCATATGTTCCCTCCTGGCGTCGATTCCAACCTACCCGAGTCCGCACGAACCTTTTCCCCGTTCTCGTGACGCTCGGCCGGGACTATTCCCATGAAGCGTCACGAGAACGGTCTACCAGCGGATCAGCATCGATGCCCACGTGAAGCCGCTGCCGAAGGACGCCGATGCCACCAGCATCCCCGGCTGGAGAACTCCGATCTTCTCGGCCTCGTGAAGTCCGATCGGGATCGTCGCGGCGGTCGTATTGGCGAAGCGGTCGATTGTGTTGAACACCTTCTCCTCGGGAATCCCCATGCGCTGTGCGACGGCCTCGTTGATCCGGAGGTTGGCCTGGTGGAAGACGAAGAGGTCGACGTCTTCGAGAGCGACTCCGTTGGCTTCGATGGTCTCGATGATCGCTTCCGGCATGCGCTTGATCGCGTTGACGTACACCTTGCGGCCGTTCATTTTCGGGTAGATGAGACCTTGGTCGATGATCTCGTGGGTGACCATGCGGCCGCCGACTGCCATTCCGGGGGCTTCGACCCACAACTCTTCGGCAAACCTGCCGTCGGCGTGCAGATGCGTGGAGAAGACATGCGCATCGACCGCAGGGTCCTGGACGTCGGTGGCCTCCATGACGATCGCTCCGGCGCCATCCCCGAAAAGCACGGCGACATCGCGCCCCTCGGTGCTGATGTCGAGGCCTTTGGAGTGAATCTCGGCGCCAACGACGAGAACCTGGCGCGCCGATCCGGTGCGGATGTACTGGTCGGCCATCGAGGCGGCGTAGATGAATCCGGTGCACTGCTGGCGGACGTCGATCGCAGGGATGTCGGAGATTCCCAGCTTGCGCTGGAGGAATACGCCACTGCCGGGGAAGAAATGATCCGGACTGATGGTCGCGAAGAAGATCATGTCCAGGTCCTCGGGGCCGATTCCTGCCGACGCGAGGGCCTGGTCGGACGCTTGCAGAGCCAGATCGGAGGTGGTCGTGGCGCCTTCCACCCAGTGCCGTTGCTTGATGCCCGTGCGCTGGGTGATCCACTCATCGGACGTGTCCATGAGATGAGTGAGGTCGTCGTTGGTGACGACCCTCGGTGGGACGTAGCTTCCCACGCCCGTGATTCGCGAACGGAGTGCCATGCGATCTGCCTTCCCGGATGGTGCGGGCATGGTATCGCGCGATGTGAGACCGGTCAGGTCGACTTGCGGATGTCTGGGGCGCCGAGACGAACCGCGTCGGCCGTTCGGTCGTCGGGTTGGCGTTGTGAGTCTCGCTCGGCCTCGACCCGGGCGAGGTAGTAGGTCACCTCCCGCCGGCGGGTTTGCTCGTCCCAACCGAGTAGAGGTCCGATGAGTCGGGCGGCTTCTTCGGCGACATCGGTTCCACGGTCAGCGGTCTCGACAGAGATCCTGGTCCTTCGCGTGAGGACGTCGTCGAGATGCAGTGCGCCCTCGTGGGAGGCCGCGTAGACGATCTCGGCTCTCAGGTATCCGCCGGAGAGTGTGCGCCCCAGCGTCGGGTCGGCGTCGATCAGCCCGAAGATGTCCTCGATCATCGAGCCGTACCGGTGCAGGAGGTGTTCGACGGTCTCGAGGGAAAGGGATCGTCTCACGGCGATCTGCTCCCTTCGGTCCCACAGGTCCCGATACCCCTCGGCTCCTGCGAGAGCGAGGTCGTGTGTTGCGGATGGTGGCGTGTCCGAACCGAGGCTCTTCACGGTGGCGTCGACGGCATCCTTGGCCATGACCCGATAGGTCGTGTACTTGCCGCCTGCGACGGTGATGAGACCGGGGACGACCTCGGTAACCGCGTGCTCCCGGGTCAGCTTGGACGTCGAATCAGATTCGCCGTACAGCAGCGGTCGTAGGCCGGCGAAGACGCCTGCGACATCATCGTGACCGAGGGGCGGGTCGATGACCTTGTTGATGTGCTTGAGCAGGTACTCGATGTCCGTACTCGAAGCGGCGGGATGGGCGAGGTCCAGATCCCAATCGGTATCCGTCGTACCGATGATCCAGTGACGATCCCAGGGTATGACGAACAGGACGCTCTTCTCGGTCTTGGTGATCAGGCCTGTGTCTCCACGGATACGGTCTCTGGGTACGACCAGGTGGATGCCTTTGGAGGCGCGTACGTGGATCGCACCGCGACCCGCGAAGTCCTGGATCTTGTCGGTCCAGACGCCGGTGGCGTTGATGACGGTTCGGGCATTGATCGTGAAGGTCTCTCCACATTCGAGACAGCGGGTCTCCACTCCGGTGACCCGGTCACCGTCCCTGCGGAGTCCGGTGGCGATCATGCTGGGTGCGATGGCGGCACCGAGTCCTGCGGCGGTGCGGGCAACGGTCAGGACAAAGCGGGCGTCGTCCTCTTGAGCGTCCCAGTAGCGGATCGCGCCGACGAGGCCGTCTTTGCGTAGAGAGGGAAACAGCTCGATCGCACGTCTTCGGGAGAGTTGCCTGTGCCATGGGAGTGGGTTGACGCCTGCTCTGGCGAACAGGTCGTACATCGTGACTCCGGCTCCCACGTAGAGCCGCTCCCAGACACGATGGGTGAGTGGGTAGAGGAATGAGACCGGTCGGACCAGGTGTGGGGCGATGCGGTCCAGCAGGAGGCCACGCTCGTGCAGCGCTTCCCACACGAGACGAAAGTTGAGTTGTTCGAGGTAGCGGAGCCCTCCGTGGATGAGCTTGCTGGATCGGCTCGATGTTCCGGAAGCAAGGTCACGCTGTTCGATGAGGCCGACCGAGAGGCCACGTGATGCGGCGTCGAGCGCGGCGCCCGTCCCTGTGATCCCACCGCCGATGACCAGTACGTCGAATGTCTCGCTCCGTAGCCGATCGATGTCCCTGCGGCGCTGCATCGGACTGAGGGCGGATGTCATGGTCGAAGACTAGATGTGTTGTTCTTGGAGGTTGCCGACTGCTCGAAGTGACCCTCCCGGCTTCGCCGGCCACTTTCCCGGTCGTTTGCTCCCCCAGGAGACCCCCAGGGCCGACGCTCGGGGAGGTGCCCTCGAGGTTCGGGCTGAGGGCGGAGGGGGTGCTTGGGACGTGACCTCCTTGGGAACGGAGAAGGTTTTGGGAGGTGTTCCTCGGCGAGATGAAGGGGCGGGTTCTTTGGCCGGGTAGCCTAGGTTTGTGGTGTCGAGGGCGGAGGCAGTGCATGGAGGACCGAACGTTCATGATTCTTGGGGGGGCCGGTCTGGTCGGCTTTCAGGTGGCGCACCGTGTTGCAACCGACCTGCGTCCGGACCGGATCGTGCTCGTCTCGCTCTACGAAGAGGGAGTCGAGCAGGCCGTCGCCGACCTGCGTGCCCTGTTTCCAGAGGGTGAGACCGAATTCGTCGGCGAGTGGGGCGACATCTTTGCCCGGGAAGCGTTTGCTCAGCGCTCTCGGGGCGATCTGCTCGAAGATGAAGATGCCCGGGAGGGCATCTTCGCTGATCTTCTGGGTCCCGTCGACGAGGCGTTCGAACGTTCCCGGTTGGCTCATCTGATCGATGGGCATCGTCCCGACGTGATCGTCGATGCGATCAACACGGCGACCGCCATCAGCTATCAGGACGTGTATACGTCGGCCCGATGCGCCAAGCGAAGCGTGGATCGACTCCAGGAGGACCCTTCGTACCCGGGCGATGAAGTCGCTCACGATGTCGAGACGCTGATTCTCTCCCAGGCGGTTCCCCAGTTGATCCGCCATGTGATGATTCTGGACAGGGCGATGCGAAAGGCTGGGACACGCCTCTATCTCAAGATCGGCACGACGGGAACCGGTGGAATGGGATTGAACGTCCCCTACACGCATTCGGAAGACCGCCCTTCCGCGAAGCTGATGACCAAGGCGTCCGTTGCATTTGCCCATACCGGCCTGCTGTTCCTCATGGCTCGAACGGCCGGTGGGCCGATCGTCAAGGAGGTCAAACCTGCGGCAATGATCGGGTACGCGGACATTGACCACCGAACGATCTATGAGCGGGGTGAGCCCGTGCGTCGGTACGGCGCGCGTGTCGAGACACGCACCTTGCCCTGCGGGTGAGTCCCGACGAGTTCGAACGGGGGCCCGATCTGCAGCTTCCCGTGGTGGGCACAGGGGAGAACGGCGTGTTCACGAAGGGTGAATTCGAGGCGATCACCGCGCTGCGGCAGATGGAGTTCGTAACTCCAGAGGAGATTGCACAGATCTGCCTGCAAGAGATCGTCGGCGACAACACGGGCCACGATGTCATCGCGGCGATGGACGCCTCGGTCGTGGATCCGAGTTATCGGGCCGGTGTGCTGCGTGAGGACGCTCTCGTGAAACTGCGCAAGCTCGAAGAGGAGACCGGCACGCACAGCGTCGCGCTCGGCCAGCTCGGTCCGCCGGAGCTCTCCAAGTTGCTGTGGGAGGCCGAACTCCTGAAGCTCACCTATCGGACGTTGCCCGCCGTCCTGGCGGCGACAGCGGCGGAGATCGCGACAGCGGCGACGAGTCTGCTTGTGGAGCATCCCGACTTGCGAGACACGATCACTTCGCTCGGGCTGCCCATCATCACCAAGGACGGGAGCTCGTTGATCAGAGGTCCGCGTATCAGGATCCCAGAAGTCTCCGGTGAGACGGTCATCTCGCTGTCTCCCGAGGCGGTTGACCGCTGGGCCGCCAAAGGATGGGTCGATCTGAGACCGAAGAACTTCGCCGAGTGGCAGCGGAGGTTCCAGGCGATGCGGGACGCGCGTAGTGGAAGGGCACAGCGCGGGTCCGCCGGTGTTGTGCAAACTGCCTATGCGACCGAGAACATCACGATCGGCGCCGTCGTCGCCTGGGTGCTGACCAACGAGCTGGGCGGATTCAGGACGAAGTAGCCGAACGAGAGAGTGGGCCTCGGGGAGACCCACTCTCTCGGATGGTGGGCCGGCGTGTCAGCTGTTATTCGAGGACGAGCCGTCGCTGCGCTCATCCTCGCTGTCGTTGTTCTTGATCTCGGTCTTCGTCTGGAGTTGACCGTGGTCGAGTTCGGCTTCGAATTCGACGTTCTCGGACCCGTTGGTGAACTCGATCTTGATCTGATCGGCCTCGGTGCGAGTCTCGGTGATCTCCCATCCTGCGTTCGGGGTGGCATCCAGCAGTTCGAGACTTCCGCCCGAAACCTTGATCTGCACAGAACCGGCGGTACCGACGGTGTACGTCTTGGTCATGTCCACGGCCGGGGTCGTGTCCGTTGAGCCCTCGGTGGAGGAGTTCTCGGTGGAGGGGTGGTCGCTCGTTGAGTCCTCGGTGGAGGAGTTCTCGGTGGAGGGGTGGTCGCTTTCCCGAGTTTGATCGTCGTTGGCCACATCGTCGGCAGTCTCACGGGAGACCTTGACGTTGAGCGTTCCGTTCTCGAGCTCGGCCTCGAACTCGACTTCGAGAGATCCGTTCCGGAACTTCACATCGATGCCGTGTGGCTCAGTGCGCGTGCTCGAGACCTCGAAGCCGTCGTTAGGTGTTGCCGAGACCAGTTCGAGTCCTGTGTCACCGACCGCGATTTCGACCGTTCCGGCTTCGTCGACGGGGAAGATTCCGCCGGTGGGAGCCACCTGGCTCGGCTGGGGATCCGCACTCTCGAGGGAGTCGTCGGTGGAGTTGTCCGAACTCGACGACGTGGCCGTGGCCGAGCCGTCACCGGCTACGGACGATGTTGTTTCCTGAGAGTTGTCGTCGGCGGCTTCGGCCGTCGTTGACGTCGAGCCGTCAGCCGACGCGCTCGGGCTGTCGGTGGTGCTCACGGACGTTGCGGTGTCATTGGTGGATGCCGGTGCGGTTGCTGCGTAGGCAAGGCCTGCGATCAGCAGCACGGCGAGTGCGATCGATGAGATCACGGATACTCGCTTCAACATGCTTGTCCTCCTGGGATTGCTGGGTTGCATGAGGGCATGATCCTCGAGGCAACGCTATGGGGTCCTCTCGGGAGGGTTAGAGGTTGGATAAGGATCCAAAGGCCGGGCCGACAGTCGCGACCAACGTGAGCAGATCATGCTGTCCGCCGACCCCGTCATTCACGACGAGGGGCAGCGATGTATCGAGCGGGTTGTTGGGGCGGTTGTCGTCGACGCCGGGCCGTGGCGTCGACGGTTGGGAGGTTCGTATGTTGCTGTGGCGTTCCCCGGCCGCAAACACCCGGCGAGGGTGTCTCCGAGGGCGTCGGCTTTCACGATCACGTTACGGGTGTCGGCGGCATGCATCGTGCCAATGCCCTCCTGTTCCGGAAACCGTTCTCTTCGCAACCTCGTGTCCCTTGCCAGAAGGACCTTTGCGCGTACCGAACTTTCCCAACAGCACGACCCCTCGATGGTGGGATCTAGCATGACCGGAAACCGATGAGAACTGTCCCAATGCTTCTATTACCGGGCGGAGGGACGCTGCCCGAGGAGTACACCATGGACCAGCACGAGAACGGCCTGCAGCAGTGGCGGTGGAAGACGACAAGCCGTCGAGAACGATGGGCGACCGCCTGGGGTGTCGGTTGGCGACTGGGGGTCGTCGGGGCGGTGCTGGCAGGTGTCGTGGCGGCGGTGCTGTTGGCGGTTACCCTGCTCGTCTCTTTTCTGCCGGCCGTCTCCATCAACGGGCTCGGCGACACAGGCACCGACGGTGGTCGGGGCTTCGGAGCCCGCCTGTTCGCGTTCCTCCAGCCGCCCGATGCTTCAGGTCCCGGTAGGCTCTCCGCGGTCGTCAGCGGTGACTGTTTCGACACCACCCTCGCCGCCGGAGGGGCTCTCGACAGCTTCGAACAGAAACCATGCACCCAGCCGCACAGTTACGAGGTGTCCGGCGTGATCTCCACGGAGACCTTCCTGGCACATGACGAATTGGCCAACGAAGGCTACTGCCTGAGCATCGCCATCAGCTATCTGGGAAGGGCCCCGAACGCAGGCGATGGTCTCGAACCCGACTGGTTCCTCATCGATGCAGCCGATCCCAACGGACTCATCTGCGTCGTCCACAGCTACTCGCCCATCGATCACGCGGTGGCAGGCCAACTCTCCTCCTGACCGGGTCCCCCTGTCACGCGTCGGTCCGTAGCAGGCCCCTTCTTCCGGCACCCCACCGGCCGGTCACCCGCGCCCGCCCGCCCCTGCCACGTCGCTGAAGGCTGCCTGACACGCGTCGGAACCCCGGACATCCGCCGTTCCGGGCGCTGTCGCACCCCGGATGGGTCAAGACCCCGCCTCCGAGACCCTCGAGGGTCGGTCGGGCAGGGTTTTCGTGTGTCCAACCAGCCGGTTTCGGCCGGCTGGTATCTCGTGGGCCCGGAGGGAATCGAACCCTCGACCTTGGGATTAAAAGTCCCCTGCTCTGCCAACTGAGCTACAGGCCCGGGACTGCAAGATAACTCACGAGAAAACACGCGAGAAAACCAGCCGTCGCAAGCGGCCCACAGGATAGGGTCCTGACGGGGGAGGCGGCGCAATCGGCGTGTGGGAGAGGCCTGGCGGTTGATCTCCGTGCCGGCTTCTCCCCGGCTTTCGGGAACGGTTGGGTTGCCGGTAGCCCAGGGTGCATGACATGCCGGTTCTGCGCTCTTGCCACGAGTGCCCATCGGCAATCCCGACGGTCAAGCGGCCAGGCTGCGGTCCAGTAAGACTCGCAGCCGCTCGGCATAGGCCTGGTCCACAGGGGCGGCAGTCGCGCGGTTGAAGCGATGGCCGAGCTCGCCCATGAAATCGAGGCAGAAGAGCGCCGCATAGAAATCGAGCGCCGCACGTTGCTCCGCGTCAGGTCGAAGCAGCTCGGTCCAGCTGTCGGCATAACAAAGGCTATGGCCGTTGGCCGACAGCGCCATGCGAACCAGACCGAGCAGGAACAGCGGGTCGCCGAAACAGAGGTCGTCCACGTCAACGATTCCACTCAGGCGCGATTCCTCGACAATGACATTCCTGGTTGTGATGTCGTGCAGGAAGGGTGTGGGAGGCAGCCTTGCGAAATAGTCTGCGAGCCTGCCGGAAGCCGCTTCGACCCGGTCGCCGGGGAGATCGCCGAAGATGCCCGCGGCGCGAATGCGCTTCCGGCTGCGTTCGATGGAGGCGGCGACAGCCTGCCCCCAATCGGCATGGGGAAAGGGCCCTTCCAGGCGCGGCGTAAACCCATAGCCCTGCCCCTGCGGCAGATCACCCACGATCGCCTGTATGCCCGCCACGCGCCGCGCCAGGCTGCGTAGCGCGTCGGGCGACAAACCGTCGATCACAAGCCCCAGGTCGCAGCCCGGCAGTCGTTCCAGGATCATGAAGGGGAAGGGGTGGCGAGTCATGGTCGTGTCGGCGTACAGAACCTCCGGCAGCGGGACACCCAGCGGCCGTAGCTTGCCCGACCAATAGAGCGCATCCAGCGCCACGCCGACAGCCGTGCTCCTCGAGATCCGGACAACGACGCTGCCGCCTTGTGTCGATACGGCCTCAAAGACGAAGTGTCGGGCGCCGGTTGGGAAGCGTGCGACGCTGATGTCGCCATCGGGAAACACTTCCCTGGCCATGGCGGTCGCAGCGGCCTCATCGGGGTCTGTTGGCGAAGCGCTGATGACATCCTCTCCAGAACTCGTGTCGACGATGACACGCCAATGGGTTGCAGCCTAGGTCGCCCCCCGGTGGGACCGTGGTCGGCTGACACGGTGTGGGGCCTGCACGGTGATACGGGATCCGCCAGACGCGAATCCTCCTCGAACCCGACCAGAATCGCGAATCGACGCGCCGGTGAACAACCGCGAGAGAACCACCGTCGGCGACCAGCCGACCGATCTACGGATCGGCCGGCTCCGACTCACGCTCCTAGCGGCGGAGAGTTTCGACTGCGCCTTGGAGCCGACTGCCGTATTCGGGATCGGCGTTGCGGAAGTGTGACACCGCCCTCTCGACGATCTCGTCCTTGGAGACCTGCGAAAGGCTCCCTGCGATCGAATCGATGAGACGCTGTTGCGCGGCGGCGTCCATCAGGCGATACAGGGCTCCGGCCTGCTCGAAGTCGTCGGACTCGCGGTCATCCCACTCGTAGGTACCGGTCACGCCGCCTACGTCGATGCCTGCGTAGTGCGCCTCATCGCTTTGGATCGGGCCGTCGAAGCTGTTCGGCTCGTAGTTCTTCTGGCGGCCGGCGTTGTCGTCGAACCGCATGAACCCGTCCCGGCCGTAGTTGTCGGCGGTGGCGGCGTGAGGGCTGTTCACCGGGAGCCGGGTGTGGTTGACACCGAGGCGGTACCGGTGTGCGTCGCCGTAGGCGAACAGCCGACCTTGCAGCATCTTGTCGGGTGAAGGCCCGATACCGGGAACGAAGTTTCCCGGGTTGAATCCGCTCTGCTCCACCTGCGCAAAGTAGTTGTCCGGGTTGCGGTCGAGCACGAGCTTGCCCACCTCGATCAGCGGGTAGTCGGCGTGCAGCCACACTTTCGTCACGTCGAACGGGTTGACCCCGTATGTCTCGGCGTCCTCGAACGGCATGATCTGCACGTTGAGGGTCCAGGACGGGAAGTCACCATCGTCGATCGAGGTGATCAGGTCGGTGGTGTGCGATTCGGGGTTCTCTCCCGCCACCTGGGTTGCTTCGTCGTCGGTGAGGCATGCGATGCCCTGATCCGTCTTGAAGTGGTACTTGACCCACACGCCGTCCCCCGCTGCGTTCACCCACTGGAACGTGTGCGATCCGTACCCGTTCATGTGACGGTATGAAGCGGGGATCCCGCGATCGCCGAACAGCCAGGTGAACATGTGGGTCGCCTCGGGCGACAACCCGAAGAAATCCCAGACGTTGTCCGGCTCCTGCTTGTTCGTATAGGGATCGGCCTTCTGGGAGTGGATGAAGTCGGGAAACTTCAGAGCATCGTGGAGGAAGAAGATCGGCGTGTTGTTGCCGACGAGGTCGTAGTTGCCGTCCTTGGTGTAGAACTTGACGGCGAACCCTCGCGGGTCACGAACGGCCTCAGGCGCGCCGCGACCGCCGGCCACCGTGGAGAACCGGACGAGCACCTCCGTCTTCTTCCCGACCTCGGAAAGGAAATCGGCACGGGTCCATTGCGTGACATCCTGTGTGACCTCGAAGTGGCCGAACGCTCCCGAGCCGCGAGCGTGGACGACACGCTCGGGAATCCGCTCCCGATTGAAGCGGGCGAGCTTCTCGATCAGATGGTGGTCCTGTATCAGTACCGGACCGTCCGGCCCGGCGGTCTGAGAGTTCTGGTTGTCGGCGACCGGTGCGCCGGATTCTGTCGTGAGACGGCGAGGGGTCATGTGGATCTCCCTTTCTGGTTCGGACATCGGCTCGAGAGAATCGAAGCTTCGTCACCCCGGCAGGCCATCGGCCATGTCGCTGGAGCATCGACTTCACACACTAGGACGCTGTTGATCTAATGCCCGTGGCGGTCGCGATCATGAGCGTCTCGTGTCGGATTGCGCCACATACGGCAAGAGTTTGCTGCGAATCGTGAGTTGTCGGATGCGGCGGCGTCGTGTCGCCGGTGTGCGTTCTCGACCGATCGGATCGCTCAGGATTGCGTCTCGGAGTTGTGTCCACGGACGTCGTGTCAGCGGCCCGTTGAGGGTGCGTCCTTTGGGTGATCACCGCACTGGTCCCACAGGGGCGCGTAACCGGCCGTGTGAGGTCTGTGGTGACCAACGACAGGGTGGCCTGTGGGTGAAGAGCGAGCAGTTCGAGAGTGGCGGGAATGATGTGTTGCGCGAGATGGTGCGCAGTTTCGCCGGGGGCTTGATGTCAGTCGAGGCCAATGCGGTGTGTGACGCGCCTCATGCCTTCCAGGTTGTACACGGTGTTCTCTCAGGGCAAGGAATGCGCCGGTGTGTGAGAAGATGTCCCCGGTAAAGCAGCCGCCAGGGCTTCCGTCCGGCAGCGACGACACGGTGGGTCGGAGGGCAGTTCGAGGCGAGCGCCATCGCCGTCACCAGGAGTCTGGATCCCACATTTCTGGCACCTTGGCCGGCAACGTTCGTGGTGTCGAGAGACTACTCGGGTTGTCGTTGACGAAGATGTCAAGGGTCACCGAGCCGGCCTCGTCTCTTCGCTCGACTGCCTGCCGCCGGGACGATCGCCTATCAGCGTGGCGGGTTTTGCGATCCCCGACGCACCCGACGGACCGCATCGCGATCTTTCCGGAGCGTTTCCTCGCTGGTATCCTGAATTCGAGGTGATGAGGCCCGCCTAGATGCCGCGCAGCGGCTGATGGCTTCTAACGGACGACTGTTTGGAAGCTGATGGCGAGCGATAACCACCTCGGACCCGATTCGATATCCCTGATAGCTGCTGCACCGGGTCGGCGCGTCGTCGTGGCGGCGAAGCCTTGCACCTGGTTGTGCGACGGAGATCTTCGGTCGCCCGTCGACGTTGCTCTCATCCCTTCGGCATCTCTCGAGAAGGACGGTTCGCCAGGTGCAGTTTCATAGCATTCTCTTTGAGCAGCCTGCGGACCGTGTCGACGGCGATGCGCAAGATGTGCCCTCGTCCTTCCGAGACTTGAACCTCGATCAGGTCCTGGAGTCGATGGTCGAGGGTCGGGAGGAGTATCGCCTGGAAGCGTTCTTCTACTCGCCGCTGACCGCCGCCGAGCCTGTGCTCTATCGGCACGAAACTCTGCAGGATCTCGAGAAGAAAGAGATCCTCGACTCCGTTACAGACTTCTCCGAGAGCATGCGGAGGGTGCGAGCCCATCTGGGTCGGGCTGCAAAGCTGCGCCACAAGTACGAGACGGAGCGCTGGTTTCTGGACGCGGCCGAAACGTATCTGGCCGCCGTGAACACCTTGAAAGAGAAACTCGCGCTCTGCGAGCTCGGCTCCCGCGCCTTGATGGGGCTCCACGAGTATCTGGAAGCCTATGTCCTTTCGCCTTACTTTTCGTCGTTCGCAGCCGAGACGCAGAAGGTGAAGGACGAGCTCGCTTCGGTCGTGTACCGCGTCCATATCAGGGGGAGTCGCGTCGAAGTCAGTCCCTACGGCGGCGAGCCGGATTACACACCCGAGGTGGAGCAGACATTCGCGAAATTCCGGCAGGGCGATGTCGAGGACTACACGGTCAGATTTGTGGACAGGGCCGGGATGAACCACATCGAAGCGCAGATCCTCGACCTGGTCGCCCGGCTGAATCCAGCTGTTTTCGGGGCTCTCGACGACTACTGCGTTCGCCATGAAACGTTCCTGGACGACACGATCGTTCGATTCGAGCGAGAGGTCCAGTTCTACGTGGCGTATCTGGAGTTCATCGAGCGCTTCAAGGCGGCGGGATTGCCTTTCTGCTATCCGCAGGTGTCTTCCCGATCGAAAGATATCAGCGTCCGTGGGGCGTTCGATGTGGCACTGGCCAACACGCTCGTGCCTGGTGAGCGGGTGGTGTGCAACGACTTTCACCTCGAGGGGACCGAGCGAATCTTGGTGGTAACCGGGGCCAACCAGGGCGGCAAGACGACATTCGCCCGAATGTTCGGCCAGTTGCACTATCTGGCGAGTCTGGGTTACCCCGTACCGGGTAGTGAGGCGCGTCTCTTCTTGCCGGACCAGATCTTGACGCACTTCGAGCGGGAGGAGGATATCGAGACCTTGCAGGGGAGGCTGGAGAGCGACCTCGTGAGGATTCGTGACATTCTTCAACGAGCCACGAGCAGCAGCGTCGTGATCATGAACGAGTTGTTCAGTTCCACCACCGTGAAGGATGCGCTGGTCCTTATTGCGGCAGTGATGAGCCAGATCATGGAACTCGGCGTCCTGGGCGTGTGTGTCACGTTCTTGGACGAGATCGCTTCTCTCGGCGAGAGCACGGTCAGCATGGTGAGCATGGTGGATGCCGAGGATCCGTCGGTGCGCACGTACAAAGTTGTCAGACGGCCTGCCGATGGACGCGCCTACGCCGTGGCGCTTGCCGCGAAGTACGGGCTGACCTACCCGCAGCTGAGAGGGCACGTGACATCGTGAAGGTCTACCTCATGCACAGGGATCAAGACTTCGACGCGCAAGCGGAGTTTCCGTCGAACGCGGAGGACCTGTCGCAAGATCTCGGGTTGGACACGCTGTTCGATGCCATGGCCGGCGACGACTCTTTTGTGCTCGGTATTGTGAAGAGGGCCATCTTGTCGAGCCTCGTCGATCCGGATGCGATTGTCTACCGGCAGGACGTCCTGAGAGATTGTCTGAACCATCCCTCGGTCGTGAGGGAGCTTTACGACGTCGCCGTGGGCGTGATCGAGGCCGAGAGGAAGGTCTTTTGGGGTCTGTCCAGGGATTCGCCCGAGAGGATTCTTGCGAGATCTCTGCGCGTGCTCCAGGTCCTCACCAGTTCGCTCAAGAGACTGAGAGAGATTGCGGATCAGCACGGGGAAGAGTTCCGGTCCGAAGGTTTTGTGCGGTTCTTCGGGATGCTCGAGGCCGAGTTGACGGACGAGTACCTGAACACCGTCGATTTTCATCTGCGCGAGCTGACGTTTCCACGCGGCGTTCTGATCAGCGCCAAACTCGGCCAGGGAAACGTGGGTACTCACTACGTGCTCCGACAACCGTCGAAACAGAGTTGGACCGAGTGGCTCTTCGGTGGACACAACCGCTCCAAGTTCAGTTTCGTCATTCCTGAGAGAGACGACAACGGCTTCAAAGCTCTGGCGGAGCTGACGAACAAGGGGATCAATCGTGTCGCCGGCGCGGTTGCACAGTCGGCAGATCACGTCCACAGCTTTGTTGCCGTGTTGCGTGACGAACTGGCTTTCTACATCGGTTGTCTCAACCTGCACGAGGAGCTCTCCAAGAAGGAGGAGCCAACGTGTTTTCCGGTTCCCGTACGCTCGGAGGAGGTCGCGTTCACCACTCGGGGCCTGTACGACATTTGTCTGGCGCTGAATGTGGAAGCGAGAGTGATTGGCAACGATGTGAACGGGGACGGTGAGTCGCTCGTGATGATCACCGGCGCCAATCAAGGCGGGAAATCGACGTTCTTGAGGAGTGCAGGTCTCGCGCAGCTGATGATGGGTTGCGGCATGTTCGCCCCTGCGGAGCAACTTCGTATCAGCGTCTCTGCCGGCGTCTTCACGCACTTCGAACGGGAAGAGGATCCGACCATGAGGAGAGGCAAGCTCGAGGAAGAGCTCGAAAGGATGGAGAAGATCGCCGAGGCGATCACGCCAAGCAGCCTCTTGTTGTGCAATGAGTCGTTCGCCTCGACAAACGAGAGGGAAGGCTCGGAGATCGCGCGCCAGATCGTACGTGCCCTGTTGGAAAGGGGCGTCAGGATCTTCTTCGTGACCCACATGTTCGACTTGGCGGAGGGTTTCCAACGCCTCGAGGCCGACACCGCCTTGTTCCTCCGCGCCGAGAGAATGCAGGATGGTCGGCGAACCTTCAGGATGATCGAAGGTGAGCCCCTACCGACGAGCTACGGCGAAGACCTGTATCGGCGCATCTTCGGCACGTCTCCGAGTGCCGCCGGGGGGTAGGTCAGGTCAGGGTGCCGCGACCAAGGGAACCGTGCACCCTCGAGAAACAGGCGGCACAGGAACAATGCAGACTGTACATAGATGTCAATTACATATATACTCTACATGTAATGCGACGTGGACCTCATCATGGACATCCGGGGCATGGTCACGGACCGGGCCCTCGGGGTGGCAGGCTTCTCGATGCGGGGCTGCTCCTGCTCATATCGAGAGGCACGTCCCACGGGTACCCGCTGATCGAGGCGATCAGGGAGGATCTCGGTCTCGACGTTCCCGATGTTGGGGCCGTCTACAGAGCATTACGCCGCCAGGAATCCCAAGGGCTGCTCACCTCGACTTGGGAGACGGGTGCGACGCGACCCAGGCGCGTGTACACGATCACACCGGCAGGTCGAGAGGTTCTCGAGATCTGGATGCAGGGTGTAGAGGAGATGCGTGAGGCCTTGGAGCGACTTCTCCAGGCCTGGAAAGGAGACAAGCAATGAGATATCGAAGGATGAGACGCTTCGGCGGTCCCCGCATGTGTTGCGCGTACGGTCCCGGGATGGGATACGGGCGCTCCATGGCCTTCGGCTCCGGTCCCCACGGTCACCGGCACGGCGATTGTCGCGGCGGGTGGGGGTACGGCCCGTGGGTCGAAGATGACCCCGAAGTCCAGGAAGAAGACATGCGGACCTACGTGGCCGACCTCGAGGCCGTCGTCAAAGGGCTCCAGGACGAGATTCGAGACCTGAAGTCCAGGGTCTGATCGTATCGATGCGTGACGGCCGGGTCGCCGACCCGACCGTCACGCTCATGGCCGGTTCACTAGGCTCGATTGGGCGATGAGTGACGACGGCACCCAGGAGTCCGCAGCGCAGCAAAGGGTCGATCATCCGATCCTCAACCAGCAGCGTCTCGGCGGTGACGAGGCTCGACAGAGGAAACCGAAGCTGCCCAAGAAGCTCTACGAAAGCGAGCTCGCGAGGCTGCAGATCGAACTCGTCAAGCTTCAGGAGTGGATCAAGGCCGAGGGCGTGAAGGTCGTCGTCGTGTTCGAGGGCAGGGACGCGGCCGGCAAGGGCGGGGTCATCAAACGGATCGCCGAACCACTCAACCCCCGCATCTGTCGCATCGAGGCGCTGGGCACTCCGACCGATCGTGAGAAGACCCAATGGTGGTTCCAGCGATACGTCGCACGCCTGCCTGCCGCCGGGGAGATGGTGCTGTTCGACCGGAGCTGGTACAACCGGGCCCTCGTCGAGCGCGTGATGGGGTTCTGCACCGAAGATCAGTATCGCGAGTTCCTGAGGACATGCCCAGAATTCGAACGCATGCTGGTGCGCGCCGGCATCATCCTGATCAAGTACTGGTTCTCGGTGAGCGACGAGGAGCAGGAGCGCCGGTTCCAGAACCGCATGGAGACACCGACCAAGCGCTGGAAGCTGAGCCCGATGGATCTCGAATCACGGTCCCGCTGGAGCGAGTATTCGATCGCCAAAGACGTGATGTTCAATCACACCGACATCAAGCAGGCACCCTGGTACGTGGTCAACGCCGACGACAAGAGGCGCGCCCGACTCAACACGATCACTCATCTGCTCAGCCTCATCCCCTATGAGGACCTTACGCCCGGCCAGATCGAGCTCCCGCCCCGTCAGCCCGACATCGGCTACATCAGGCCGCCGCTCAGCGAGCAGACGTTCGTGCCGGAGAACTACTGACCGGGTGTCTGCGGTGACAGCCGATAGTCTCGGAGCATGATCCGGTTCGGTTACTCGGAACTCCCTGCAAATGGAGACGACGCAGTGTTCCTCGACGGGCTCGTCGCCAAGCGTCACCGGGCGTTCGAATTGGCCTTCATCGAGGAGCTCTCGTGGAGCGAGCAGCGGTGTCGGCGGTTCGGTGACCTCGCGGCCGAGCGGGATATCCGCCTTTCGATGCATGCTCCGTACTCTGCCGTTCTGACGGTCGCAGACGAAGAACGCTCGGCGCAGTGCCTGTCCACCATCGAGCGCACGATGAAACTCGCCAAGGCGGCCGGTGCCCGGATCATCTGCGTGCATCTCGGCAACCGTCATGGGAGGGACGGGGAGGCGCTCATGGAGTTGGTCTCGGAACGCCTCGAAAGGATCGCTCCGAAGGTCGAGCATCTCGGCGTCGGTCTCGGACTGGAAACCGCCGGACGCAGCAGCGCCTTCGGAACGCTGGATGACATTGCCTCGCTGGCCTCGAAGTTCTCGTTCGTCCGTCCCTACGTCGACTGGGCGCACCTACACGCCATCACTCGGGGAGGTCTGGCGGCAAAGGAGGCGTTCCGAGAAGTGCTCGGTTTTCTTCGGGAGCATTTCCCCGGATGGATGATCGACCCGCTGCAGTGCCAGTTCTCGGAGGTCCGGTTCGGGGAGAAGGGAGAGATTCGTCACGTTCGGTATGGAGAAGGAAGTCTGCGGATCGCCAATCTCGTCGAGGCCGTGCAGGAGGTGGACATCGGACTGGTCGTCATCTCCGAAGCCCGAGAGCCCGAGAGCACCGACGCGATGGCGCGAGAGCTGCAGCAGATCATGGGGAGACCGGAACCGTCCGGCATCGCCAGACGTCTCGGGTCGGGCAGTGTCGAGTTCCCGGTCCCGATCCATGTCGCCCCGTCCGGATCCGGCTTTGCTCCGCTCGGTCTCGCACATCCCCTCGTGCTGTCCAAAATCGACAAACCGTTCTTTCCCGACGGGTTCACGAAGGGGGACCTCATCCAATACTACGCGTCGGTCGCCCCGACGCTGCTGCCCCATCTGGTAGAGCGGGCCATCGTCATGGCGCGCTACCCGGATGGCAGCGAAGGAGAATCGTTCTACGAGAAACAGGCACCCGAGCATCGGCCCGACTGGCTCCTGCTCGCCCCCATCTACTCGAAGCATCGTGGAGAGACCATCGAGTTCGTCACCGTCGCGGATCGTGAGGCTCTCATGTGGCTCGCTTCGATGGGTTGCATCGAGGTCCATCCATGGCTCAACCGTCTGGGCAATCAAGACCGCCCGGATTTCGCCGTCTTCGATCTCGACCCTTCCGAAGGTGCGACCTGGGCCCAAGTCGTCGCGGTTGCCAAAGAGCTGAAGGCCACACTCGATCGTCTCGGTCTCGTCGGGCATCTGAAGACGTCTGGGGCCACCGGTCTGCACATCTACGTTCCGCTCGACCCCGTGCACGACTATCGGCGGGTGCGAACGTTCGTCGGGACGGTCGGCCGATTGCTGCAGTCGGCGAACCCCGACGACATCACGATGGAGTGGCATGTCGCCAAACGGGGGGCCAGGGTGTTCATCGACCACAACCAGAACGCCCCGGGCAAGACGATTGCCTCGGTGTACTCGGTGCGACCCCGCCGGAGTGCCCCCGTATCGACCCCCATTCTGTGGGAAGAAGTCGACGACGTGCAGCCGGGCGATTTCACGATCGCCACGATCTGGGACCGCCTGCAACGGTTCGGCGATCTCTTCTCGCCCGTTCTCGCAGGAGGGCAGACGCTCGACGCCGCCGAGGAGGCACTCGGGCTCGGATAGCGCACACGGCCGCGGTCGTTCGGGCCCCACAACCCCGCACCTGACTGGTGTTTTGCGATCTGGGCACGTCGGTCTCCCGACCGGGCAAGGATCGGGGACAGGACGTCGTGTGCTGTGGGCGCTAGCGTTTCGTGCATGCAGTGGATCGAAACTCATCGCGACGTCGTCTACCCGTGGCAGTGCGATCACATGGGCCACCTCAACGTCATGTTCTACACGGGCATGTTCGATCGGGCCACCTGGCACCTCTTCTCGAGTGTCGGGTTCACAGGCGCCTACCTGCGGAAGCGGGATCGTGGGATGGCGGCGGTCCAGTCGACGGTCTCGTACCGCAGCGAGCTCGTCTCCGGCGACCTGATCGTGATCCGGTCGAGATTCCTCGAAGTTCACGATCGCAAGGTCCGTTTCGAGCATGAGATGACCAACGTCGAATCTGGTGAGATAGCCGCAACCAACGAGCTCGTCGGAGTGCACATCGATCGTACGGCCCGCAGGGCATGCCCAATCCCCGCAGAGATACGCTCTTCGGTCGAGAAGCTCATTTCCGGCGAGAGCAGCGAACGCCCCGACCGATGACTCATCCTCGTGTCGCCGTCGGTCTCGGGTTGGGCACATCCCCACCTATCTGGCGACCCCGTGCGTTGTTGCGTCTGGCGAGGGTGATGCGTCTGCATTCGGCGTGGACCGTCGACCACTTTCTCGGCTTCTTCCCACAGCAGATCTGGAATCGGGACTTGACCTGGACTGCCCGTCCGGGCTCGAGTCCACACGAGTACTTCGATTATCAGGTCCTCCTTGGCCATCTCGCCTCTCGGGCGGGGAACGTTCGCCTTGGAGTTGGGGTGACCGAAGCGTTGCGACGGCACCCCGTGTTGATCGCCCAGACGTTCCTGTCACTGTCGCACCTGACGAGACGGCCCCCGATCCTGGGGATCGGAGCGGGGGAGCGAGAGAACCTCGAGCCGTACGGAATCTCCTTCGAGCAGCCGGTCGGTCACCTCGAAGAGGCGTTGCAGATCATTCGGCTGTGCTTCCGGTCGCGAGGCCCGTTCGATTATTCCGGGAAACACTATCGGCTCGACGGTGCCGTGATGGACATACAGCCCGGCCGAGGCGGCGTACCGGAGATCTGGATCGGGGCGCACGGTCCGAAGATGCTCCGGTTGGTCGGAACGTACGGCGACGGCTGGTATCCGAGTGTCCCGATGACGCCGGACGACTACGGCACGAGGCTCGCGACGATTCGGTCCGCAGCCGAGGCGGCCGGACGCGATCCGGACGCCATCACACCGAGTGCGCAGCTGATCGTCGTGCTCGGTCGAAGTGAGGAGCATGCCCGCTCCCTGCTGGACAGCCGGGCGCTGCGGTACCTGGCGCTGATGGCCCCCGCGTCGCTCTGGCGAGCACACGGCGCTCCGCACCCCTTCGGTGACGGCTTTCGTGGATTCATCGACCTCGTTCCCCAGCACCTCACCGCCGGCGAGATCGACGGTGCCTTGACGTCGGTTCCGAGATCGGTGCTCGAGGGTGCGATGTTGTGGGGGACTCCCGAACGCGTGCTGGAGGGCATCAGGGAGCTTGCAGATGCCGGCATGCGCCACGCCGTGCTGTCCCCGGCGTCCGCGCTGGTGTCACGTCGCGATGCGTTGTTCTCCATGCGGGCGGTGCTCGGTCTGATGCGCCGCCTGCAGAACGGATACTGAGCGGCGGAGCCGGGCTGCGGCCGGCGGCACGTCGTGGTCTTCCGAAGCTCGATGGCACGGCCGGCGACATGTGTTGTCCCGCAGTCGTCTGGCGACGGTGTCGGTTCTGCCGAATACCCGATACGGGCGGGCATGGAGGGTCGATGCTATGGTGATTTCTCGATGATCAACTCATCGAACGTGCAGTAAGCCGCCCGAGGGGCGGCCTTTTCTATGGAGGGAGGAGCATCGTGGAGTTGACCACCGAGAAGAAGCTGGTGTTGGGCGCCCAGCACACTGTCGCGATGTTTGGAGCGACGATCCTGGTTCCGCTGCTCACCGGTCTGGATCCGGCCGTCGCGCTGCTTTCGGCCGGACTCGGGACGCTGATCTTTCATCTGCTGACGAAGCGTATGGTGCCCGTGTTCCTGGGATCTTCGTTCGCGTTCATCCCTCCGATCGTCGCTGCACGTGACGGCGGGTATTCGTGGGCGGCGATCGGCGCCGGCATCGTGGGCGCCGGCATCATCTACGCACTCATGTCGCTGACCGTGAACTTTGTGGGGAGTGCACGGGTCCGCCGCCTGTTCCCGCCGATCGTGACAGGACCGGTGATCGCGGTGATCGGGATCACACTCGCTCCCACGGCGGTGGGGATGGCCTCGGGGCACTGGTGGCTGGCGATTGCGACGCTTGTCGGAACGATCGTGGCGGCGGTGTGGTTCCGTGGCCTGTTCAAGATGCTTCCGATTCTCAGCGGCCTGGTGTTCGGCTATGCGGTCGCGGTCCTTGCCGGCGCGGTCGATTTCACTCCCCTCGAGAAAGCCGCGTGGATCGGTCTGCCGAACTTCACCTGGGCTTGGCAGGATGTCCAGTGGGGCGCAATCGTGCTGATCGCACCGGTCGCGTTCGTGACGATCATCGAACATGTGGGCGATATTCTCACCAACGGGGGCGTGGTCGGTAAGGACTTTTTCAGAGAGCCGGGCTTGCATCGAACCCTCATCGGCGACGGTGTGGCGACGCTGCTGGCGGGGTTCATCGGCGGCCCTGCCAACACGACCTACTCCGAGAACACCGGTGTGCTGGCGGTCACCGGCGTGTACGACCCGGCAATCCTGAGAATCGGCGCAGGCTTCGCGATCGTCCTCGGATTCATCCCGAAACTGGCAGCGCTTCTCCAGACGGTCCCGGTGGCCGTACTCGGTGGGCTGTCGATCATCCTCTTCGGGATGATTGCGTCGATCGGCATGCGCACATTGGCCGACGCACAGGTCGATTTCACACACAGCCGGAACCTGATCGTCGTCGCCCTGATCCTGGTGCTCGGCCTCGGAGTCACCGGCCTCGACGAGGGGATCGTCTGGTTTGGCGTCAAGATCTCGGGGCTGGCGCTTGCCGCCGCCGTCGGCGTCGTCGCCAACCTCGTGCTGCCCAAAGAGATGGACGTCCCGGAGAGAGTGTGACACGCCGGCGTGAGCCCAACCGCGCCGCGTCGTGGACTGCCCAAGGGGATGGATGTCCCAGAGGGGGTGTGACTCTCACTCCAGCGCCTGTTCCTGGGAGCGGGACTCCTTGCGCCGAGTCTCCGGCAACAGCCAGCTCATCAGGAAGCCGATGAAGATGATCAGCGCACCGGTGAGACTCGACCGTCGAGCCGAATCCGAGAGCGCCTTCTCGAGGACGGGAACCAGCGGCGCCGCGTCCGGGCGCTCCCTCAGGCCCACCAACATCTGTCCCGCCGACTCGCGAAACCCGTCGGCGATCACGACCCGACCCTGCTCGGGGACCTGTGGAACCGAGGCGAGTCCGTCCTCGGCGAGGGATCCGAGTGACACGGCGAGCACGGTGCCGAGCAGCGCGATGCCGAGAGCGGAACCGATCTGACGTGATGTGGACTGTATCCCGGAGGCCTGGCCGGACTTGGATTTGGGAACGTCGGCGAGGATCACGTTGGTGAGTTGTGCGGCCGCGATGCCAACGCCGAGCCCGTAGACGAACAGTGCTGGAGCCAGCTCGAGGCCGTGGACTCCCGGGCGGAGCTGGAGCGACGCCACGACCACCGCCACCGCCTCGAGGAACATCCCGATCGAGACTGCTCTTCGTGGACCGATCTGGACGGCGACGTACGCGGCCACAGGTCCGCCGATAAAGGCCCCGATCGCCAGGGGGAGGAGTGTGAGTCCGATGTGAAAGGCGCTGTAGCCGAGCACGCCCGCCATGAACAGCGGGAGAACGAAAACGAGACCGAATTCGCCGAAACTGCGGGTTGCGGCGACGAGATTGCCGTAGCGAAAGCTCCGTAGGCGAAAGAGGGAGGTATCGATGAGACCTCGGCTTCCCCGGCGCTGTTCATTCGATTCGTGGATCACGAATCCGAGCAGCATCACCACGGCCACGGCGAAAGCGACGGGCACGGGGGACAGAACGTTGCCCGGCCAGCCGAGTCCCGCGATCTGGAACGGCTGCGTCGGATGCAGCCATCCGTGGCGCGGCCCTTCGATCAAGGCGAAGACGAGGCTCGCCAGGCCGGTTCCGATCAGGATCACGCCTTTGAAATCGAAAGCCCTGACAGCGTGTTCGTCGCGGCTTTCGCTCACCCAGAGGATCGTCCCGATCCATACCATCACACCGATCGGAACATTGATGTAGAAAACCAGACGCCAGGAATAGCTGCTTGTGAGCCATCCGCCCAAGAGTGGACCCAGCGCAGCCATCCCACCGATCACCGATCCCCACACGCCGAACGCGATACCCCGTTCCCGGCCGCGAAATGTCGCGTTGACCATCGACAAGGCGGCCGGCAGTGTCAATGCGCCTCCGAGTCCTTGGAGGAACCGTGCTCCGATCAACCAGCCTCCGCTGCGCGAGAGGCCGGCGAGCATGCTGGCCAGGACAAACGTCGTGACGCCGACTCGAAAGAGCTTGCGACGTCCCTCCAGATCACCAAGACGACCGGCGGTGGTCAGCAAGGAGGCAAAGACGAGGACGTAAATCGTGTTGATCCACTCGGCTTCCGCCAGATGGATTCCGAGTTCCTCGATGATCGTGGGGAGGGCGACGTTGATGACCGTCACGTCCACGATGATCATGGAGACCCCCATGGCAAGGGTTGCGAGGGTGAGCCAGCGTGTTGAAGGGCGTGTTTCCGACACCATGTCGGAAACACGATAGTGGACCCCGCCCGATTACGGAAACCGTGACAGACTCACGTTGCATCGATTGCGGCAATCGCCCAGGCGAGCCCTTCCTCGGGATCCTCGATGGCGAGATGCAGGGTCCAGCCTGTGGGAGGGAACAGGTCGGACCACGCATACCAGCGCAGGCGTCGAGCATGCTCTCCGAGTAGCGTCGGGTCGGGAGGCCACTCGGCGTCCGTCAACGCTGCGATCGTCCACCACGCGGCGAAGCGCCCGGCGGCAGCTCCTCGTCTCCGACCATGCGCCCCACCACTCGCTGCCGCCCAAGCCATCGTGGCGAGCCCGAGATCGGGGCCGACCTCGGCGATCCGGGCCCTTCGAAGTCCGAGAGCGGCCAAGGCCATCCGCGCCGTTCCCCGGACGGCAATGGTGTCGCACCGTCCATTGGATTCTTCGGTCCATGGGGTCGTGAGTCCCGCGAGTGCTTCAAGGGACTCCGGGTCGTCGAGGGGGTCGGGAGCGGGGGGGAGTGTGATCTCGGCCATTGCCGGCAGGTCGGGGGGTGGGAACTCTGCACTGCGGTGGTGGTAGGTGGCAGCGGGGTAGGAAGGTTCCCAGGGTTCGAGTCGCAGAGGGATCTCGAGCACGGTGTCGTCGACGACGCCACGGAGGTCCTCGCCCCGGACGACACGTTCCTGGGCAACGACCGACTTGGTAGGTCCTTCGGACAGATAAGGCTCGAGATCGTCCCAGGTGTGGGTCGAAGCCGCGACCTCGGCGAGCGGTCCGATCGTGAACTTCCCGGCTCCCACCACGACAACGGGACCTGCCCACCGCCCTGGTGACTCGAGCGCGAGGCGGTAATCGATGTGCTCTGCGATTCCCCAGAGTTGCTTGCCGCTGTCCACGGCGTGCAGACAGCGGTCTTTCAACTCGACGAGGTCGTTCCAGGATTCGTCTTTGCAGAGGTGATCGACGACGCGCAGCAACTCGTCGAGGTTTCCACGATCGACTGCGGCAGCGAGAGTGCTCATCCCTGCAGGATATCGAGATTGGATCGGTCGACGGTCCCCGTGTCTCGGCGTGTGTTTCGGTCCGTGTCTCGGCCAAGCAACCTCTGTGCCGTTCCGGGAGCCGGGGACACCGTCTGCCGAGCACTAATCTCGCCACGATGCAGCTTCTCGATCCTCTGGCCGCGCCCTTCCTCTTTGAAGGGACCAATGGTGAGGGAGTGCTGCTCCTGCACGGTTTCACCGGCACGCCGGCGCACTTCCGCATGATGGGCAAGTTCCTCACCGAGCGCGGCTACACCGTGCATGCGCCGCTCCTCGCCGGCCACGGTACGAGTTTGGAGGAGATGGACCGAACGACGCGTCGCGACTGGGTGCAGAGTGCTCGGGATGGGCTGGCGCTGCTATCAGGGTCAGCGCATGTCCACCTGGTCGGTCTCTCGATGGGCGGGCTGATCTCGTTGCTGCTCGCAGGACAGGGCGAGGTGGCATCCATTACGACGATCGACACACCGGTGAAACTCTGGGACCGCCGCGATCCGCTCGTGCACATTCTCAAGCACGTGGAGCGATTCCACTCCTGGAACGGGCCCGAGGACCCTCCGCGCGGTGAGGCGGCCAGATACTTCATCCAATACGACGGGTTTCCCTTGGGCGCCGCATCGGAGCTGTTGCGCTTGAAACGTGAGGCGTTGCGGCATCTCGATCGGGTGCACGCGCCGGCGTTGATCATTCAGTCACGTGCCGACGAAACGGTGCGACCGGAGAGCGCAGTCATCCTTGCTCGCAGGCTCGGCTCATCCCGCAAGCGGATCCTGTGGCTCGAGCGCCACAACGCGCTGCTCGACACGGAGCGCGACATCATGGATGAGGCCATCCTCGAGCACCTCCGCTCCACCCAACCCAGCTGAACCCAGGGCTCAGGGGGGTCGCCACGACGCATACGAGCCCAGGGTTCAGGGGGGTCGCCACGACGCATACGAGCCCTGGGTTCAGGGGGGTCGCCACGACGCATACGAGCCCTGGGTTCAGTGGTCCGTGTCGTCAGGCGGTTCCGGCTGGGAGGTCTTGCGGACGCTGTCGACCGCCCGATCGAGCGCCTCTCCAACCTGAGCGAAACTCGTTCCGAGCGCATCGAGGAGTGACTTGGCTGCGTCCTTCGCGCTCTGTTGTACCTCTGGATCCCTGATAGCGTTCCCAACCGACGTCAATGCCGTATCCAAGGCATCGGTCACAGTGTGGAGCGCGTCACGGACTTCCTGTTCCGACGGAGTGGCGTCACCCTGATCCTTCGTGGCGCGGTACTGGTCTCGAAATGCATACCCGAGATCTCGGAATTCTGCGGCGACGGTCTGCCAACTGTCTTCCATTTCACCCATGATCGAGTCCTCCTTCGTCTCGACTTGATGCTACCGATCCTGCACCTGGCCGTTCGATCGGACCGGCACGACCACCAGCCCCCCGGATCCGTCATCGAGGATGCGCACGGTCGCCCCGAAATGCCGCGCGATGACCGATTCCTGCAACACCTCTCGCGGTGTCCCGTCTGCGATGACCTCTCCTGCGGAAAGCAGCACGAGGCGGTCACAGAACTGTGCAGCGAGGGTCAGGTCGTGCATCGCCGAGAGCACCGTCAGGGTCCGTTCTCTCCGAAGGCGATCGATGAGGGCGAGCACTTGGAGTTGGTGACCGACGTCGAGGGCGGACGTGGGCTCGTCGAGAAGGAGCAGAGAAGCCTCCTGGGTGAGTGCCCGAGCCAGGACGACTTGCTGTAGCTCCCCGCCGGAGAGTTCCCCGAGGAGTCGGTCGGCGAACTGCTCCATGGTGAGCGAGGCGAGTGCCGTACGTGCCACGGCGACATCGTGATGTCCTTCCACACCCAGATAGGAGATGTGCGGGCTCCGTCCGAGGAGCACATAGTCGAAGACCCGCATGTCCGGTGGGGATGCAGGGCGTTGGGGAACGAGTGCCGCCAGTTGTGCACGGGCCGATCGAGACAGGTGGGTGACATGTCGGCCCGCGAGCGTCACGGTCCCCGTGGACGGAATCGTGCCGTGGACCGCCCGCAGCAAGGTGGTCTTCCCAGCGCCGTTCGGACCGATCAATCCGACCCACTCTCCTCTTGCCGCCGAGAGGTCGACACCGTCGAGGATCGTGGTCTTGCCGAGAACCACGCGGAGACCTTCGACCGTCAAGCCGTTCATCGCAGGCCTCTCGATGTCCGAAGTACGAGCACGAAGAACGGCGCGCCGAGAAAGGCGGTGACAACTCCGATCGGCAATTCGGCAGGGCTGAGTGCCGTGCGTGCGACCACGTCGGCGACGATGAGGAACGCCGCTCCGAGCAGCGCCGAGAGCGGAAGGATGACGCGATAGCTTGCACCGGTGACCAATCGAACGGCGTGCGGGACGATGATCCCCACGAAGCCGATCAGCCCGCCGACTGCAACGGCGGCGGCGGTGCCCAAGGTGGCTGCGGTCACCACGAGTAGGCGCACACGACGAACGGGAACACCGAGGGCAGAGGCCTCTTCGTCTCCGAGCGAGAGGACGTCGAGCATCCGACGGTGGAGCAGGATCACCACACCACCGATCGCCACGTACGGGAGGATGAGGAGCACTTCATGCCATCCGCTCGTCGAGAGCCTTCCGAGAATCCATGCGTAGACCTCTCGGAGTGTGCTGGAGTTGCGCTGCTGGATGTACGTCTGTAGAGCGGTCAGAAAAGACGCGACCGCAACGCCCGCCAGGATGAGACTCGTATCCGTGCGACGTCCGACCGTTCGCCCAAGCACGTAGGTCATGAGAACTCCGCCAACGGCGCCGGCAAACGCAGCGATCGGGACGACGGCGCCGGTGGCCGAGGACCCGGCCGCGATGGCGAGTGTCGCGCCGAGACCCGCACCGGCCGCGACACCCAGCAGGTACGGGTCGGCCAGCGGATTGCGGAACACGCCCTGATACGCGGCTCCGGCAAGGGCGAGGATCGCTCCGACGAGTCCACCGAGTGCCACCCGTGGGAGACGGACGACCGTGAGGATGTCCACCTGGCGATCCGTCAGTGTTGCCGGCACATCGATGCCGGGCAGAGCATTCAGGAGTGAGCGCGCCGCCCCAGACACCGGGATGTGTACCGGCCCGATGAGGGAGCCGAGGGCGGCGGCAGCGATGACCGCTGCGACGGCCGTCAGCATCCCTGCCCACGTGAGCCTGGTGGGTCGGTCGGGCCGGTGCGGGGCTGCGCTCAGGGGTGTGTCACCTGTCTTACGGCGTTGGCGATCGTGTCGAGAAAGTCGACGATTCGCGGTCCCCAGCGTGAGGCCACGTCATCGTCGAGGGCGAACACATTGCCATCTGTCACTGCAGTCAGATTATCCCAGCCGGGCCGTTCGGCGACCCTCTCCGGGCTTTGGCCACAGCATTTCGTGTCCGCGAGGAAGATCAGGTCCGGGTCTGCATCGAGGATGTACTCGGCTGACAATTGCGGGTAGCCGAACCCATCGGCATCCGCCGGGTCGGCGATGTTCTCCAATCCGAGCATGCCTACCAGTTGGCCGATGAACGTCGAGGAAGTGACCGAGTAGTAGGTCGGATCGAGCTCGAAGTAGTAGGTGAGATTCTGGCCGTCAGGGATGGAGGACGCCGTGTCGAGCAGGATCTGATCGATATCGGAGCTCATCCGATCGACGAGGTCGAGCGCTTCCTGTTGATGTCCAGTGGCGGTGCCGAGCTGTCCGATCTGGTCATAGACATCCTCGATCGATGCTGCCGCAGGGTCGAGGAGCACGGGAATACCGAGAGAATCGAGTGAGGCGACGAGATCTCCGGGATCGAACGTGATCACGACGAGGTCCGGGTCATAGGCCACGATTGCCTCGACGTTGGGGCTGAACCCGGTCAGGTCGGTGACTGGTGCCGTGTCCGGATAGTTCGACTGATCGTCGACTGCCACGACCTGGTCGCCTGCGCCGATCGCGAAAAGCATCTCGGTGGCCGTCGGGGAGAGGGACACGATCGCATTCGGTGTCTCCTGGATCTCCACCGTTCCATTCGCTGCGGTCACGGTTGTCGGGAAGGGACTTGCCAGGGTCGTTGTCGTTGGCGCCGCCGCTGTCGTCGTCGGCGCCGTTGTTGTTGTTGTTGTCATGGGAGTGGTGGGGGCCACCGCGGTGGTGACAATCGTTCCGGTCGAGCACGCGCTCACGATGAGCGCGGCTACGACCCCCACAATGGCCTTCCGCATGAGAACATCCTCCTTGTCCGGAGGATGAAGTGGACTGCCGGCCTGAGTGCCGACGAAGTACGCCTTCATCCGAGGGTTCGTTCGTTGCCGCTGCGCCAGGCGACCTGGCTCGGCCCCGAGGGAGCCTCACAGTTGCGGGACAGCGCCGGTTTTCCACCGGACTTCGCTGAACGCTCGCGGCGCCTGCCTCACTGGACAGGCAGGGCGAGCATAGCGCGTACAGTTTGCCGTCGGACTCGGCACGCGCGAGCGGGTTTCGGTTGCTTTCGTGTCTGGCGGGCGGGACACCCTGGGGGCGACTGACGTACGATGCTCCCATGCGGCTCCACGTGATCGACGCGACCTACGAACTGTTCCGCGCCTATTTCGGCTATCCCCGAAGGAGTGATCCATCCGGCCGAGAAGTCGGGGCGGTGTGGGGACTCGTCGACTCGACGAGACGCCTGCTGCGCGAACCGGGTGTCACACACGTTGCAGCCGCCTTCGACACGGCCATCCGGTCGTTCCGCAACGACATGTACGACGGATACAAGACGGGAGAGGGGATCGAGCAGGAGTTGTTCGATCAGTTTCCGTCGGCAGAGCGAGCCCTGGAATCACTGGGTGTTGTCGTGTGGCGGATGGAAGAGTTCGAGGCGGACGATGCGCTCGCTTCGGCCGCTTTCCGCTTTGGCGACGATGTCGAGCAGGTCGTGTTGTTGAGTCCGGACAAGGACCTCGCCCAGTGTGTGGTCGGAGACAGGGTCGTGATGTACGACCGTCGCCGCTCGATGATGATCGATGAGGACGGTGTGCACGACAAGTGGGGGATATCACCTGTATCGATGCCCGACTACCTGGCACTCGTCGGGGATGCCGCCGATGGTATTCCGGGCATACCCGCGTGGGGAGCGAAGTCGGCGTCGACGCTGCTGGGTCGTTATCGAAGGATCGAACGGATCCCCCTCCGCCACGAACTGTGGGACGTTCCGGTTCGCGGTGCCCTTCGGTTGTGCACGTCGCTGGCCGCCAACATGGACGATGCGCTGTTCTACCGCACGCTCACGACACTACGACGCGACGTGCCGATTACCGAGACGATCGACGATCTCGAGTGGGTGGGAGAAGACGAATCGGCGATGCGGGCGCTTGCCACCGAGTTTGGATTCTGATTGGTGGCGAGTGCAAGAAGAGCCTCCACCCCATCGACCTCGGCTCGTTCCTCGCCTCGGCCACTTCCCCTGCCAGGGGAAGCAAGAAGTGAGCCACTCTTTCCTTCCCCCACAAGGAAGGGCCGAGTCTTCGAGGCGATGGGGGTGTTCGCGCGTAGCCGAGGTGTGGTGGCTCTACCGCATCGACCTCGGCTCGTTCCTCGCCTCGGCTGCTTCACTCCCCGCGAGGACCGGTGAGCCCGAGGTGGTGCAGGAACGCCTCGTTGTTGGGTTCCCGACCCAGGAAATCCCTGAGCAGATCCGCCGCGTCTCTGGAGCCGCCTCGCTCGAGGATCTTACGGCGATAGGCGATACCGACGTTTGGGTCGGTGACGCCTGCTTCCTCGAATCGGGAGAACATGTCGAGGCCGAAGACCTTTGACCACAGGTACCCGTAGTAGCCGGCGTCGTAGCCGCCGAGCAGATGGCCGAAACTTGCCGGAAAGAAGGTTCCCTCCTGGTGGGGGAGGAGGCCGACGCTTTCGGCGTCGAGCATGATCGCGTCCAAGTCGCTGTGATCCCCCGGCCCGTGCAATCCGAGGTCCAGCTTGCCGAGAGAGATCTGGCGGAGTGTGTCGAGGGCCTCATTCACGTGCCGGGCGGCCACCAACCTGTCGACGAGATCCGTCGGGATCGGCTCGCCGGTTTCATGGTGCAGAGCGAATCGCTGGAGAAGGTCTGCTCGCCAGCACCACTCCTCCATGATCTGTGACGGCGCCTCGACGAAATCCCACTCGGTCGAGGCACCCGAGAAGCGGGTGAACTCGGTGTGACCCAGCGACATGTGCAGGATGTGGCCAAACTCATGGAAGAGGGTCTCGACCTCGGAGTGCTGGAGCAGGGACGGCCCATCTGCCGAGGGCTTCGTGAAGTTGGCCACGATTGTGGACAGTGGCAGCTGGTACTCGCCGTTGGCCGTTCGGTGCCCCGGAACGA
The DNA here is from genome assembly GCA_013152275.1 of Actinomycetota bacterium. NCBI lineage: Bacteria > Bacillati > Actinomycetota > Actinomycetota bacterium. The sequence goes on from JAADGS010000057.1 coordinate 40,778, forward strand.
GGGGGAAGGCGGCCGCGTGGCTGAACTTGCCCTCTCGCGGGAACAGGTCGGCCATGAAGGTCGCCACCTGGTCGCCCGAGGATGTGTCGACGATGTCGTAGACGACGACATCGGGGTGCCAGGTCGGAACATCTTCCCGCTTGCGGTATTCGAGCCCAAAGACCTCTCCGGTAATGCCGAGGAGGCCGTCGATCACCCGATCCAGAGGAAAGTACTGCGCGACTTCCGTTTGATCGACTCCGTAATCCTGTTTGCGAAGTTGCGTGTCGTAGTAGCGGCGGTCCCAGGGCTGCAATTGCAGGTCGCCGGTTTCGGATTCCAGCATCGAGGCCAGTACGGCGACCTCGCGATGACCGATCTCGGTCAGGGGCGGGACGAGATCGTCGTAGAAGGCCGTGACGGCCTTCGGGTGCCTGGCCATCTTCACCTCCATCTGATAGTCGGCCCAGGAAGGAAGACCGAACATCGCCGCCATCTTCTCCCGTAGATGCACGGCTTCTTCGAGGATCGGGCGGTTGATGCCTGCAGCTCTGTTCGAGAACAAGAACAAGAGTCGCTCTCGCAGATCGCGTCGGGTGGCGTTTTCCATGAACGGGAAGACATCCGGGTATGCCATGGTCACCTTGTACGTGCCGGCATCCGGTCCTGGCTGGAGATGCTCGATGTACTTATCGGTCATCCCGGCCAGATCCGGTCCCGTCACGATGAGCGCCGCATCGACGTCGGCGATGTTCTTCTCGAAGGCGATTCCGAGTTCGACCATCCGGTTCTGAAGCTTCTGGAGTTCCTCGCGTTGGTCCTGCCGGAGTTCATGACCGGCACGCCGGAAATCGCGAGTGGTGAAGTCGAGAAGGCGGCGGCGTTCTCCGGAGAGAGAAGTGGCGTCTTCGGTTTCGGCATATGCGCTGATCGCCTCATAGAGATCACGACGGAACGTGAGTCCGACCTGCCATTTCGTGAGTGCCTCCTCTGACGCCCGAGCAGCGGCACGGATGGACTCGTCTGGGTGAACGTTGGAGAGAAACGGCCCGCGACCGTAGGCAAGGGCCATCGTCGTGGCCGCTTCTTCGAGCGGAAGCAATGTGTTTGTGAACGTTCGCGCACCCTCGACGGCGACGACACCGGCGACGAGACGCTCGCAGGTGGCGATGGTTGCAGAGGTCAAGTTGTCGATCGTGTCCGGAGTGATCATCGTGTAGTCGAACATTCCGAGAACGATACCCGCCCGGGGAGCCTGCTGAGCGATGCATGGCTCGGGTCTCGACGACCGTGCATTGCCCTGTCTCTGCCTCGACGCAGCGCACGACTGCGCTTTGTCACGCCAGATTCGTCACGCTCGCCCCGCGGTGTTGCATCGATGAGGTTGCGATACGAAGTACCAGGTACCTGGTACCGGCATCACTCGGTGGATTCCAGATGCGTCCAGTCGGCCTCGGAGAGCAGCCGGGACAACAGCCGCGCGGATCTGATCCCGTAATCTGCGTAACAGTTGTTCATCAACAGATGCACACGCTCCGCTCGTTCGCGAAGAAGCCGGATGCGGGGGATCCACTCTCGCAGCTCGTCTTCCCGGTAGTCGTAGCGGAACCGCTCGGCGGCGGTGATTCCCTTGCGTTCCCAGTTGTCGGCATTCCTGCCGTGGAAGCGCACGTGTGCAATCGGCGCTGTTACCGCTGCCACCGGTGGCACGGAACTTCTGAACCCTCGAGGCGCGTCGACGCAGACGTAGGCGAGGCCATGTTCTCGCAGAAAGTCGAGCGTGGAGCCGGCATGGTCCCGGTCCATCCAGCGTTGCTGCCGAAACTCGACCGCCACATCGAATTCCTCGAGCTGCTCTGCGGCCCAGGAGAGATAGCCGAGGGAACCTCGCGAGGGATAGACGTATGGAGGGAGCTGCATCAGGATCGAGCCGAGCTTTCCTGCGGAGTGCAGAGGCATGAGCGCCTCGGAAAAGCGGTGGAACGCCTCGGCGACGAACTCCCTCGGAAGATCCCGGGCGTAGACATTGCGCTTGTCGGCCTGTTCCTGGGGCAGTGCCTCTCGCAGATCCTTCCACAGTGTCCGCGGAGGAGTCGGATGCTGAGTGAGGAGTCGGAACGCCTTGATGTCGAAGGTGAAGTCGTTGGGCGTGCGCTCGACCCACAACCCTGCAGTTCGCTCGTTGGGAGGGCCGTAGTAGGTGGAGTCGACCTCGACGATCGGGAACTGGGATGCGTAGTAGCGAAGGCGCTTCTCGGCCGTGTCGACGTCCGGCGGGTAGAAGGCGCCGGATTCGAGCAGGGTCTTGTCTGTCCACGAACATGTTCCGACGAGGAGCCCCCGGTCGGCGATGGTGTCGCTGGCCATGCCGAGAGGGTACGCGCTCCGACCCACCCTGTGCGACAATCAAGACATGGAGCATCCGGGCATCCGGCGGATCAAAGAGGGGTACAGGTGCTTCTCCGTGGGTGACTGCGAGGGGTTTGCCCGCGAGTTCGCCGACGACGCGATATGGCACGTCCGCGGGGATACGCCGCTCGCAGGCGACAAGGTGGGTCGGGAGGAGATCCTGGAGTTTCTCAGGTCACTCGCTCAGGACACCCGTGGGTCGTTCATGATCGAGGTGCACGACATACTTGCGAACGATCTCCATACGGTGGTGTTGGCTCACATGACCGTGCATCGGGAAGAAGGGACCTACACGGCGGACGAGGTACACGTCTTCTGTACGAACGGGGGACGGATCACCGAGGCATGGGGATTCACGTCCGACCCCGACGGTCGCGGCAAGTTTTGGTTCTAGGGCCTCTGCCGGATGATGCACGTACCAGGCACCACGCATGAGAACGATCTCCTGGCGGCCATAGACCCCCTACAAACAAGGAACGATGTCGTGGCGGCCCACCCGTGCTTCGTATCGCAGCCTCGAGTCGATGCAAGACCACGGGGCGAACGTGGCGGCGGTTGCCGTCGGGTTCAAAGAGTCCGAAGACGCAACGCGTCGATGTACTACCACGGGGGCAACGTGACGATTCAGTCGTGGCAAAGCGCAGTCGCGTGGCGTGTCAGGAGGGGGTGGAGCACTGCACGGCCATCGAGAGGTGAGCCATGTGTCGCCCGGCAGGTGCCTATGAGTCGGCTGCCTCTGCTCCGTTGGTGGTCAGCAGTCGACGGAGTTGTTCTTTCTTGACGACACCGGTGGTGCGAAAGCGCTGCGTGATCTTCTTGGTGTCTTCCTCGCCACGCTGTTTCGCCTTACGCTGGGATCGTTCCGACGTCCCAAACAGTACGAACGTCGGCGTGCCCTTGATCTTGTAGTGTTCCACGGCGCCCGGCACCTTGCCCACGTTGACTTTCAGGACGTGGGCAGATCCACGAAACTCATGAGCGAGCTCGTCGATGGTGCCGTCCATCGCTTTGCACGCCGGGCACGAAAACTGCATGAAGTCGATGAGGACCGGTTTGCCGTCGGCCGTGAACTGCTCGATCTGATCGATGTTCTTTACGTTGATCGCTCTGGTGCGTCTGCGGAATGCCACGACTGCCTACAAGGGGGAACGGGGCAAGGGTATGCTCGAGTTGGTGGATTTGTCCACTCTCGGACCGCTCCGGTGCCCTTCCTGCCGGCTACCAGCCGCCTCCTCCACCGCCACCACCGAAGCTTCCGCCACCACCGAAGCCGCCGCCACCACCGAAGCCACCGAAACTGCCGACGCTTCCCCCGGAACCCCACGAGGATCCGCCGCTTCCCCCGCCGGATCCGAAGCCGCCGCCACCACCGAACCCTCCAAACCAGCTGCTCTTGGATTGGGACCACGAAGTATCTCGATAGATGGGGCTCCATCCAAGCGCCTGGCTCACGCCCCTGGTGATCACCCAGTGGTAGTAGAAGAGTGTGAATGGGTCGAAGGTTCCGAGGTCTCTCGGCAACGGGCGGCCGGTCCACGAGTCTGCCTGTCCCGATGTGCCTTCGTGAGCCAGTTCCGGTGCGTAGCGATCGGCGTCGTCGATGGTGGAACGCTCGAGGGCCTGGCGCTGTGCCGCGTACGCGAGCGCGAATGCGCGAGGCCCGCGAGGATCGGAGGCTCCGAACGCCGCGGCGGTGTCGGCGTACGCCCCCGAGAGCCCGAGGTCGGCGAGGGCGCGGCGGGCATCCAGCCATCGGTCGAGGGCACGTGCCGGTTCCAGAGAGATTGCCAGAACGGCGGCGATCGTACGACGAGTCTCTCCGGTGACCCCTTTGGCAGAGAGCTGGTTTGCCAGTTCGTTGAATGCCGTGACCGACCGCTCACCATTCCGAACGAGTGCCGCCGTAATGGAGATCGGCAATCCAAGCCGCTTCGCCTCGTCGCGGATCCTCTCGATCTCGCTCGAACTCGTCAGCCCTGCAATGGCCAGCTCGACGGCGACGACCGGCTCGTACCCGTACCCACGCGCATCGTGGTATGCCGCGAGGAAGTCCGGCACCGAGTCGTTGTTGAGGAGTAGGAACGCGGCCACGGCCGGAAGTTCAAGACCATCTTGGCGCAGGTCGGACCCTTTCTCCTCGAGCTCGACTCTGATCGTTTCGTATCGGTCCACCGACTCCTGGGGATCATCCATCACATCCGCGAGCGCAACTGCCACGGCCGGCCGGGCCAGCGAGTCGGGCAACTTCTCGTAGATGGCCTCCAACCTGTCGGTCTTCGCTCTCGCCGTCGCATACGCGTCTTCAAGAGATGCAATCGAAGTCTCGATGGGATCGGTGTCCTCGAGCACAGGGCCCGCCTGAAGGAGCCGGACTCCAAGATCGTTGACCACGGTCGCTCCGATCGGGGTGTGGACGATCTCGTCGGCCAATGCGATCGCCAGTTTTCGACGAGCCTCGGCGATTCGGTATGGGCGGAGTGCGTCGACGATGGAGCGGAGGCGTCCGAGCGTGACCTCGAAGGCTTGGTCGTCGGTCTCGTCGATCGCGTCCCGAGAGGCTTGCTGCAGAGAATCCTCCAACACAGATTGCTCACCGCTCACGCGCAGCTCGAGGGGGATCTCGGTGCGAAGTTTCTTGGTGTCGAGGACTTCGACGGCTCCGTGCGTCCAGAGTGCTTCGAGTGCAAGCCTTGTCGCTGGAGGAGATCCTTGTTTGAGCGCCCCGAGGGTCGACAGTGCCTCTCGGGTCGAGGTGGAGACTGCGGTCGCGGGAGGAGCGATGGTGACCTCGGCCGGCACGGTGAGCTCATGACCCGCAGGCCGCAGGCGTGCCAGTTCCCCGTCGACGCGTTCTTGTCGCTGCTTGCGAGCCAGGGACCGTCGGTCGCGACGAGTTTTGGCTGCTCCCGTACCGACGAGCACCGCGCCGATTCCGAAGATCACGATCGCGATGATCAGCCCTGCATTCGACGAGGAGGGTTCTCCGGATGGAGAACCGGTGGAGGCGACCGGAGTGCTTCCGGCGAACGTCTGCCCGAGGCCACCCACGATCGCGGCGATCCCACCGTCGAAATCACCGGCGGCGAAGAAACTCTTCCCGAGTCCGGCGACGAAGTCGAGCTGTGAAGAGGAGATATCCAGACCTTTCCCGGTCTCGATCGCCGTGGCCCGATTGTCGAGGTCGATCAGTACGACGACCCCATCGTTGCGGTCTGCAGCGCCCACTCCCCACGCGTTTCCGAGATCCTGTGCGAACTCGTTCGGCGAACGAGGGTCGCTGTTCCGGATCACCACGACGGCGATCTCGTGACCGTACTGGGCGACGACACGGCCGACGGCTTCCTCCAGTCGAGCGTCGTCGGTGATCACCCCCACGGTATCGGTCACCCACCCAGCGCAGGTGATCCCTTCGAACGAAGGACAGGTCGGTGCACTCTGGGCGAGTGCCGGGGTTGCCGGCATGAGCAGCAGCGCGAGAATCGAGAGGAGACGTTTCATTGACAGCGAGCCTACCGTTTTGGCGTGAGCGAGCCGACCGGGAATCTTCGGGTAGGCCGGACGTGTTGGAGGGACCATGGACTACGAAGAGGCGGCACGCCACATCTTGTCGAGATATCGAACGTGGGCCGTGGTGGGGTGCTCCCCCCGACCGACTCGCGCGAGCCACGACGTGGCGGCGTTCCTTCAGCACCGGGGGTTTCGGATCATCCCCGTCAATCCTGCCGCCGACGAGATTCTCGGTGAGACCGCATACCCCGATCTGGCCTCTGTCCCGGATCCGATCGAAGTCGTCGACATCTTCCGTCGTTCCGAACACGCAGGACGGCACGTCGACGAGGCGATCGCTATCGGGGCGAAGGCGGTGTGGATGCAGCTGGGCGTCATCGACGAGGGTGCCGCGATACGTGCGAGAAAGGCCGGCCTCGAGGTCGTCATGGACCGCTGTCCCAAGATCGAGTATCGACGACTGTTCGCGGGGTAGGTGCCCTGCAAGGAGAAACATGCGGAGATCGCGGGCATGACCCTGCGGATCTCCGGCGGGGAGTTGTCGCCGCATGCACATCGCGACGTTCCAGGGCTTCCGTTCTTGCGTGTGTCCCGCGCCCTTGCCCTTCGCGATGGTGGTGGCGGAATGCTCGCACCGAACGAAGACGCGGCCGGATCTCCCGCAATCCCAAATGTCGTCGAGATCGGGTTGTAGATAGACGGTGTTCACGTCCTGTATCGAAGGTCCGGCGGCCTGGGAAATCGAGTTCCAGGTCGAACCCCGCGCAGCGTGACCGAGTTCGACCGAAGGCGGCTGCGGGCCGGTGATTTCGGGGATTCGGACGGTCGCATCGTGTGGATCGCAGGATGGGAAGTCGGCAGTCCCCGGCTCCCGGCGGTCGCAGCGCCGCCGCCTTGTGGGAGCGTTCTTGTGATCGATGACCGGCTATTCGCCAGGGAGGTGCTCCTCGTGGACGATGTCCCAGCGATCGAGGCAGTCCTCGCATCGGTAGACGAGGATATCGCCAGGTTCGAACCCTTCTTCGGGCGGATACGAGATCAGGTGGGCAGTCCCGCCGCAATCGACGCAAGTGATCGTCTCATCCATCAGGGCCTCCGTTCGATCGTCGGGCGGGTGTCGTGGGGGCGTTCGACTTCGGGCAACCGCTCGAAGAAGAACGAACCATCGAGTGGTTTCAAATTGTCGAACCATGTCGCCAGCGGGTCGTAGCGAGCGAGAAACGGCTTTCCGACCCAGGCGGGATCTCTCGCCTGGAGGAACGACAGCGAGAAGGCCTTTTGTGTGCCGATGCGAGTTGTTCCGTGGATCATGACTTTGCCCGGCGTGGTTGACATGACGGGGCCACGAACGGTGCGGCCGAGGCCGGAGACCTGTCTGTACGCCGCGAAGAAGATGGCGTGGGTTTGTGCCAGGGGAAGTTCGAAGTAGGCACGGGCTCCTGTGTCCCGAGCGACGAACATGTAGTAGGGCACAATGCCCAGCTGAACCTGACGGTTCCACATGGATGCCCAGATGTCCGGATCGTCGTTGATGTGGCGGGCAATCGGCGATTGTGACCTCAGTACGGCGCCGGTCTCTTTGAGGCGGCCGACTGCCGTCACCGCAGCCGGGGTGGAGAGTTCGCGGGGGTGCGTGTAGTGAATCATCAGCGCGAGGTGGAAACCTGCGTCGACCACACGTCGGAGAAGTTTGAGCAGTTCATCTGTGTCGCGGTCGCTGATGAAACGGTACGGCCAGGTGGCAGGGACCTTGGTGCCGATGCGGATGGAGGTGAGCCCGCCCGGCCTCTGATCCAGGATCGGTTGGATGTATCGGGCCAGCACCCGCGCGCGCATGGTGAATGGGTCCCCTCCGGTGATCAGCAGGTCCGTGACGTCCGGGTTCTCGCGGAGATAGCGGATCAGTGGCTGGACCTCGGTGGCGGCGATTCGATCGTCTCCGACGAACTGTGGCCATCGGAAACAGTAGGTGCAGTAGGCGGGACAGGTCTGGCCGCGCTTCGGGAAGAACAGCACCGTTTCGCGGTACTTGTGTTGAATGCCAGGCAGCGGTCTCCCGTCGAGAAGAGCCGCATTCAGATCGAGTTGACCGGCCGGGTGTGGATTGAGAGAACGGTGGATTCGACGTACCGATTCGTGGAGAGCGTCGCGGCTCATCGGCTGCTCGATCCGTTCGAGGTCTCGCTCATCGAGCATCTCTGGCTGCGGGAATACGAGGCGGAAGATCGGATCGTCGGGGACGCTGTTCCAGTCGATCAACTCGTCGAGTTGATACCTGTTGACGCGGAAGGGGAAGACATGGGCGAGCGCGCGAAGACGTCCTCGATCTCGAGCTGTCCACGTTTCGAGCTGTGGAATCTGGTCTATCGACGCTTTTCCATACGCCCTGAATTGATGTGCTTTCTTCGCGACACCCATACGTACAACATACCCAATGATCACGTCTGCTGTGCATGGGCTTCAGGAAAACGGTGGTCTGGCGGGTTGGCCACGGCGCCGGCGCGACTTCCGCCGGTTGCTGCAGCAGCCGTTGCGCCTGCCCCGAGGCCTTGTGTCGGCGTGAGGTCGCGATGCGAAGCACAGGGTGGGTGGGCGGTGGTACTCGGCGGGTTCCTAGTCGTCGTTTGTGGTGGTTTCGATGGGTTTGGTGAAGAAGCGGAGGTAGGCGTAGCCGAGGGCTCCGGCGAGGAAGGATCCGGCGAAGACGCCTGTCTTTGCCATGTCGGTGAGAGCCGGGTCTCGGAAGGCGAGTGTTGTGATGAACAGGGCGACGGTGAATCCGACACCGGCGAGGAGTGCGACACCGAAGATGTGATGCCAGGTGGTGTTCTTGGGGAGTTTGCCGATGCCGAGCTTTATGGCGATGGCGGTGAAGAGCGAGACGCCGATGAACTTGCCGACCAGGAGTCCGAGTCCCACACCGAGGGTGACCTTGCTGGTGAGTTCGTCGAGGATGTTGACGCCTGTGAAGCGGACGCCTGCGTTGGCGAGGGCGAAGATCGGGATCACCAGGAAGGAGCTCCAGGGTGTGAGGGCGTGTTCGAGGCGGTTGAGTGGCGGGATCGATTCGGTTGCGATTGCCGCGACTTCTCTGGCGCCGTGGTCGACGCGAGCTTGGGAGTGGCGTGAGTCTTCTTCGGGTCCGTACGCCTTGAGTACGAAGTCGGTCTTCTCGTAGAACTGCTTGTCTGAGTACATGGCGGCGGCAGGGGTGAGGAGTCCGAGGAACACGCCGGTGAGTGTCGGGTGCACGCCCGATTCGAGCATGAAGTACCAGATGACGAATCCGACCGCCCAGTAGAACCCCATCGAGCGGATACCGGCGCGTTCTGCGAGTTTCACCAGTGCGAACAGCACGATTGCGCCGATGAGGTATTTCAGGGCGAGGTTGGTCGTGTAGAAGATCGCGATGACGATGATGCCGCCGATGTCGTCGGCGATGGCCAGTGTGAGCAGGAACAGTTTCGCTCCGAGAGGCACACGTTTGGAGACGAGGGCCAGAATGCCGACCGAGAAGGCGATGTCGGTCGCGACCGGGACTCCCCACCCCCGTGTGGCTTCCGGTCCGAGGTTGTGGACGAACGCAAGATAGATGACCGCCGGAAAGATCATGTGGCGCCGAGTGCCGCAAACGCCGGGAGACCCGCGGCCTTGGGGTCGCGCAGCTCACCGACGGCGAGTTCACGTTTGATCTCGAGCCCGATAACGAAGAAGAAGATCGTCATGAGGCCGTTGTTGACGACTTCTCGTAGCGTCTCGTTCAGAGCGAACCCGCCGATGTTCAGGTTGACCGCCGTCTCCCAGAACCGCTCATAGCTTTCACCACCCGGCAGGTTCGCCCACACGATCGCGACGACCGCCGCGATGAGCAGCAGGACACCAGACGCCGCCTCGATCTGCATGAACCGCAGCACAGGAGAAATGAAGATCCTCGGAACGGGCCGCTGAGAATGCAGCCACGTACGATGAACGCGATCACGATCCGGC
>JAADGS010000058.1 GCA_013152275.1 Actinomycetota bacterium
ACGAACAAGCCCTCCTCGACGGCACCGCCGACGACGTCCCCTGGACCGCCATCGACATCCACACCGGCACACTCACCCCCACCGGCGCCCGCTACGAGCCCGGCACCTGGACCTGGGTCGCCCCCCGAAACGACAACAGTCCACCCACTGGTGAACCCGACTGCAGCGACTGGGAAGGAACCTACCCCTAGACACCAACCCGTCAATGCGCACCCCGCGGGGTGCGGCCTCCAGTGAGGAGAACGGGGAATCAGATCATCCCGAGCGCCTCCCCCACCTTCCCGAACGCCGCCGCGCCGTACTCCAAATCCTCCTGGGAATGCGCGGCGGAGATCATCACCCGGATCCTCGCCTTGCCCAGCGGCACCGTCGGATACGCGATTGCCTGGGCGAACACCGCCTCGTCGTCGAACAACCGCCGCGAGAACTCCTGGGCGACCTTCTCATCACCGAGCATCACCGGGGTGATCGGCGTCTCCGAATGCCCGATGTCGAACCCCGCCACGGACATCGCACCTTTGAACCAGGCGGCGTTGGACCACAGCCGATCCACCAGTTCGGTCGACTCGGACAGAATCTCCACCGACGCGATGCACGCGGCGACATCTGCCGGGGTCACCGCAGAGGAGAACAGGAACGGCCGGGCACGCTGGCGCAGCCACTCGACGACCGCTTCAGGGCCGGCGACGTACCCGCCGACGGCACCGAACGCCTTGGACATCGTGCCCACCTCGACTTCGACCCTGCCATGGAGTCCGAAGTGGTCGACGATGCCGCGACCTCCGCGCCCGAGAACCCCTTCGCCGTGCGCATCGTCCACCATCACCATCGCCTCGTATTCGTCCGCGGCATCGACGATCCGGTCGAGCGGAGCGACGTCACCATCCATGGAGAACACGCCATCGGTGATGACGAGGATGCGTTTGAAGCCCTCGGCGCGGGCCTCGCCAAGCTTGCCCCGTAGATCATCGACGTCGCAGTGGGCGTAGATCTTCCGTGATGCCTTGGCGAGACGCACCCCGTCGATGATCGACGCATGGTTCAACTCGTCGGTGATGATCACGTCTTCCTTGTCGACCAGCGCCGGGATCGTACCGGCGTTTGCGACGAACCCCGCCTGCAGCGAGATCGCCGCTTCGACCCCCTTGAACGCGGCGAGCTTCTCTTCCAACTCGTCGTGGATCGTCATCGTCCCGGCGATCGTGCGCACTGCGCCCGGGCCGACGCCGTACCGATCGAGGGCGGCTTTTGCCGCCTCGACGAGACGAGGATCATCGGCGAGGCCGAGGTAGTTGTTCGAACAGAAGTTGAGAACCTTCTTTCCGTCGACGGTCAGCCAGGCCCCCTGCGGTCCGTCGACGTGGCGGATCGTGTTGTAGAGGCCCTGGTCTTTGAGCTCCCGTATCTGATCCCTCAAGAAACCGATCTTGTCCATGATCACCTCAGCTCGATGTCCTCAGTTCAATGGTCCATCCGCGTCTGCCTCGTCCGGGAACATGACCACTTTTCCGCACTCTCCAGAAGCCATCAGGTCGAACGCCTTCTCGTAGTCGTCCAGAGCAAACCGGTGTGTCACGAGTGGCGCAAGGTCCACGGCACCCGAACGAAGGAGACCTCGCATCTCGTACCAGGTGTCCCAGAGCTTCCGCCCGACGATGCCGTGAACGGTCGCTCCCTTGAACGTGATGTTGTCGTCCAAGTCGAAGGGGATCGGACCGGACGACAAGCCCAGCAGCGCGACCTCGCCGCCCGGTTTGAGGAGGGCAAAGCCGTCCCGGATCGCAGCCGGCGCACCGGACATCTCGAGGAGCACGTCGACGCCTTCGCCGTCGGTGGCCTCGAGACCGAGTTCGACGACGGCGTCCCGGATGGGATTCCAGGTGTGGTCGGCACCCATCGTTTGCGCGAGGCCCAGCCGGTAGTCCGACACGTCCGTCGCATAGACGGCCCGAGCACCGAGCGCCTTCGCCGCCGCGATCGCCATGACCCCGACCGGACCACAGCCGGTCACGAGGACCTTGCGGCCCGAGATGTTCGTCGCCGAGACCGTGTGCACGGCATTGCCGAAGTTCTCCTGCAGAGAGGCGATCGAGTACGGCATGTCCGGCGGGTCGGGCCATGCATTGATGGCGGGCACGGAGACGTATTCGGCGTAGGCGCCATCACGGTGCACACCGAGGATCTGCGTGTTCTCGCACAGATGGCCCTTCCCGGTACGGCAGAAGCGGCACCGTTCACAGACGACATGTGACTCGACGGACACCAACCGACCGATCTCGGGACCGTCGACATCGGATCCTCTGTCGACGACGATGCCGCAGAGTTCGTGCCCTACGGTGAGTGGCGGCAGGACGTGCGCCTGCGCCCACGGGTCCCAGTCCCGGATGTGCAGGTCCGTTCCGCAGATCGACGTCGCCTTGACCTGGATGAGTACGTCTGCCGGCCCCGGAGTCGGGATGGGGACGTCGACCATTTCGAGTCCCGGACCAGGTGACGGTATGACGATCGCGCGCATCGAACCCAGGCTACCGCGTCACGACCGATCTCCTTCTGCCCGACTGCCCGATCCGAGGCGAGTTGGTGGTCGGCGGCCGGATCTTCTCACGCGGTGACGGGAGAGGGCGGCGCCCGAAAGCCCTGCCGTAACCACCGACATCCCGTAGGCTTCCCAACCGGAATCCACGGAAGGCCTCTCGATGCACCCCTCGGCCGAATCCCTCTTGTCCGCGAGACTGTTCCTCAACCCCGAAGTCGCCGGCGAGCACCTCTACTTCGCAAGCGACTTGTCCGGTCGGATGAGTCTGTATCGCATGCGCCGTGGCGGGAGCGTGCCCGAACCACTCATCCCCGGCGGCATCGCTCTGGCAAACCCGAAGCTCATCAACGGTGAGCTGTTCTCCGTTTTCCCCGATCTCGACAGGATCCTCGTGATGATCGACGAGGACGGCAACGAGAACTACCAGCCGCACATCATCCCTCTCGCGGGCGGTATCCCGGAACCGATGTTGGGCGACCGATTCACCGATCAGCAGGTGAATCTCATCCAGAGCCGTCGGAATCACCACCTCGCCGTGTTCAGCGTCGATCCACGCGTGAGTCCCAAACACGGTTCTTACGTGGCCGATCTCTCCACCGGCGATCTCCTCGACCTTGGCACGAGCGTCTACGGCAACTACGTCGCAGGTTTCAACGACGACCTCACGAGCGTCGCTCTCATCGACAGCTACTCCGCCGCCGATACCGTTCTCTATCTCTGGGAGAAGACCACCGGACAACGCCGGTTGCTGGCCGGCACACCCATCGAGCAACGAGCGGCCGACGATGCCGTTCTTCCCACCGGCTTCGATGTGTGTTTCTTTCGCGGGGATCGCGGCATCCTCACCGAGACAACGCTGTTCAGCGACAGGGGCGGATGTGGCTGGATCCCTCTCGAGGAGGGAGGAGAGGTCCTGCCGGTCACGATCGGCGGGACGATCCATGAGGGCGCCGGAGAGTTCACCACTCTGGAGCATCTCGACGGAGACCGCTTCCTGATCGGCTACAACATCGACGGCTGCTCGTGGGCGTACGAAGCGACCTTCGACGAGTCGGCGCTGCACCTCGAGGCCGGGACCGTGCTCTGGGGTGAGGGACCGCTTCACGATGGCGTCGCCGCGCACAGCTCCTACGACCGGGACCAGGATGTCTTCGCCGTGGCGTTCTCGACGGCGACGTCACCTGTGCAGCTCTTCACCGTCGAAGGCCGTGAACGCAACGTGGTCCCACACACCAATGAGCGCATACTCGGACTCTCCAGCGAGCTGCTGTCGGCCGGCGAGGACGCTTCCTACGCAAGCCACGACGGATTGCACATTTCGGCGCGCCTGTACCTTCCACCCGAAACCCTCGGTTTCGTGGGCCCGCGACCGATTGCCTACTACATCCACGGAGGACCGCAAAGTCAGGAGCGCCCAGACTTCACGTGGTTCTCCATGCCCCTGATCCAGTACCTCTCCCTGCGCGGCTTCGCCGTATTCGTCCCCAACGTGCGAGGTTCGAAGGGCTACGGACTGTCGTACATGAAGCAAGTGGATCGCGACTGGGGTGGGAAGGATCTCCTCGATCACGTCGCAGCGATCGAGCACTTGAAGAACGATGCGCGAGTCGACACATCGCGCATGGGAGTGCTCGGCCGTTCCTACGGTGGCTACATGACGCTCGAGCTCGCAGGCCGGCACCCGCGCCTGTGGTCGGCTGCGATCGACATGTTCGGTCCGTACGACCTCATCACCTTTGTCGAAAGTCTGCCGGAAACGTGGAAGACCTACTTCCACATGGCGATCGGACACCCCGAACGTGATCACGACTTTCTGGTGGAACGCTCACCGAAGACGTACCTTGGCGATCTGGCGTGCCCGATGCTCGTCATCCAAGGTCGGAACGACCCGAGGGTCGTGGTCGGCGAATCCAACCAACTCGTCCACGACTTGCGGGCCCAAGGCAAGGAGATCGAGTACCTCGTCTTCGATGACGAAGGCCATGACATGGTCAAACGAGAAAACAAGCTGCGCGCGTACGAAGCCATCGCCGACTTTCTGACCAAACACTTGCGTCCCCAGGACTCTGCTGAGTAATGCAGGTACCTGGTGCCTCTGGTACCGAGTATTTCGTACTTCGTATTTCGTATTTCGTATCGCGACCGTAAGGCGACAGCGGCGTCTCTTGGCACCCCAGCGAGCGAAGCGAGCGTTGGGGGGGAGTACGGCGAAGCCGGGAGGGGGCTTGGGGGAAAGCACCACAGCCGCTTTGCGCTGCGGTAGGGGGCAGGCGGGTAGAGGAACGGGGAATACGCGCCATGCATCGCTCGGCGGGTTCCCAGACGCTGTGCCGAACATTCACGTAGGGTCGGAGCTGATGACAACTCCGCACGTGCTCGTGATCGGTGGCACCCGTTTCATCGGGTTTCATGCCGTGCAAACCTCGGCTGTGACGTCACCTTGTTCCATCGGGGTGTGACCGAGCCGGACGGCCTGCCCCCCGTGCGGCACCTGCACGGCGACCGCACGGAGATCCTGGAACATCGCGCCGACTTCGAACGTGTCGGCCCAGAAGTCGTGCTCGACGTGATGCCGCTGACCCGAGCCCAGGCAGTCGACACGATGATGACGTTCTCCGGTATTGCGGGCCGACTCGTCGGGATCTCCAGCCAGGACGTCTACCTCGCCTACGACATCTTGCGAGGAAGGGAACGCCTGCCCCCCGTATCGACGCCGATGGACGAGGACGCCCCGCTGCGATCGAAGCGGTATCCGTATCGAGACACGGTGGGAGAAGACAGCCCCCTGTTCGACTACGACAAGATTCCGGTGGAGCACACCTACCTCGCAGATCCCGACCTGCCCGGATCGATCCTTCGATTGCCCGCCGTGTACGGACCCGGCGACTACCAACATCGCCCCTTTCCCTACCTCAAGAGAATGGTCGACGGGCGACCGGCGATCCTCATCGACGAAGCCACGGCCGGGTGGCGGTGGTCACGGTGTTTCGTCGAGAACGTGGCAGACGCGATCGCGTTGGTCGTGACGGACGATCGCGCACAAGGTCGGGTCTACAACGTCGCGGAGCCGAGGGCGCTCACCGAGCCGGAGTGGATCCTTGCCATTGCCGATCAGGTCGGATGGACGGGCGAGATCATCACGCTGCCTTCGGATCGCCTCCCTGAGCACCTTCGCGACGATCTCGACTTCTCCCAATCACTCGAGGTAGACACGAGTCGCATCCGCACCGAACTCGGTTATACCGAACGGGTGCCCTTCGTCGACGCGATGCGACGTACGGTGGAGTGGGAGCTGGCCAACATGCCCGACGATCTCCCTCCGCACCGGTTCGACTACACGGCCGAGGACGACGCCCTGCCCGACCTGACCCTCGGAATCTGAGAAGTCCGACGGCCGACCTTCAACCGATGGCGGGCAGATGGGCCAGCGACTTCGCGATCGCCTCTTCCGGGTACTCGTAGTCCACCAGATCACCTGCGAAGTAGCGATCGTAGGCAGCCATGTCGAAGTGCCCATGCCCGGTGAGATTGAAGAAGATCGTCTCGGGTCGGCCCGTCTCCTTGCACACCAGCGCCTCGTCGATGGCAGCCCTCACCGCATGATTCGACTCGGGTGCCGGGATGATCCCTTCGGTTCTTGCGAACGTCACACCGGCTTCGAACGTCGCGAGTTGGGGAAGTGCGATGGCGTCGATGACCCCCTCATCGTGCAGTTGGGAAATCAGGGGTGAGTCACCGTGATAGCGCAAGCCCCCGGCATGGATCGTCGGAGGCACGAAATCGTGTCCGAGCGTAAACATCTTCATCATCGGTGTGAGCCCGGCGGTGTCGCCGAAATCGTAGGCATAGGTCCCGCGCGTCAGTGTCGGACACGAGGACGGTTCGACCGCGACGAGGCGAATGTCCTTTCCTGCCGCCTTGTCGGCGAAGAACGGGAACGCCGCTCCCCCGAAACTGGAACCACCGCCGCAGGGCCCGAACACGACGTCGGGATAGTCTCCGACGAGTTCGAACTGCTTCTTCGCCTCCAGGCCGATGACGGTCTGATGAAGGAGCACATGGTTGAGGACCGATCCGAGCGAGTAGTTCGTGTCCTCTCGCGTCGCCGCCTCCTCCACGGCTTCGGAGATCGCGATCCCAAGGGATCCGGGCGATTCGGGGTCGTTGGCGAGGATGCCACGTCCCGCCTCGGTCCGGTCGCTCGGGCTTGCGTACACGTCTGCGCCCCAGGTCTGCATCATCGAGCGACGGAACGGCTTCTGCTCGAAGCTGACCCGGACCATGTAGACGACGACCTCTATTCCGAAGAGGCGCCCGGCGAGTGCAAGCGCCGACCCCCACTGGCCGGCACCCGTCTCCGTCGAGAGGCGCTCGATGCCCGCCTGCTTGTTGTAGTAGGCCTGCGCCACCGCAGTGTTCGGCTTGTGCGAACCGGCGGGACTCACGCCTTCGTACTTGTAGTAGATACGAGCCGGCGTATCGAGTGCTTCCTCCAAACGGTGTGCTCGAATGAGTGGGGACGGCCTCCACAGCCGATAGATGTCCCGAACTTCTTCGGGGATCGGAATCCAACGCTCGGACGAGACCTCCTGACCGATGAGCGCCTCGGGGAAGATCGCAGCAAGAGCTTCTGGCCCGATCGGGTTTCCGTCGGGGCCCAGTGACGGAGCCGGCGGGTTCGGCATGTCGGCGACGACGTTGTACCAGTGCGTCGGAATCTCCGCTTCCGGGAGCGTGATCTTCGTATCCATGGTGTCGTCCTCCTTCACCCGTCCGGATGTGGGGCTGTAGTAGAGCCGATCGGATTCGTTATGGCAACTGGTTATCGCCGGCCGATGAACACGTCGACCGGCCCCGGATCGGTCAGGTCTGCCTGAACGACAATCGGATCGAATCCGACATCGTTCAGCATCTCGAGCCATTCTTCTCGAGAGAACAGGCCCATGAGATGACGGTCGTGGACCGCTTCGACGTCGCCTCCCGTACGCAGCAGATAGACGAAATCGGTGACGAACGTGTGGTCTTCCGGGTCCGGGTCGTAGCTCCACGACAGGTACCGGAGTGCTCGACCTTCACCGTCGTGGCCGCCGTGGGACGTCGACGGGCGAAAGGTCGACCGGATGCAGTCGGGAACGAAGAGGGCGACACCGTCTACGTCGACATGTGCGTACGCCGTATCGATCGTGGCACGGAGGTCGGCCGGGGTGGTCATATACATGACTGCGTCGTGTGTGAGGACGGCATCGAAACGCCGGCCGAGTCGCAGGGAGCGCATGTCACCCTGACGGTGCTCGCACTCCGGGTTGAGGCGTCTGCTCATGGTGAGCATCTCCGGAGACAAGTCGGTCAGCGTCATCTGGTAGTGCTGCTTGAGGTGGGAGGCGGTGTTACCACCGCCACATCCCAGTTCGAGAACCGTGTGCACGCGCCGCGGTGTCCCGGCATCGATGATCCCCGCGTACGCCGCTGCCTCTTCGGCGTAGTCCTCCGGTGCCGAGAGCAGCGGCCACCAGACGGCGAGATCCTCGTACAGGCGGGTCCCCATCCCTGGAGCGTAGCCGAGAGGCAGGCGCGAAATCCCCCTTCGACTCCGGTTTTCGCGAACCGGGGTCGGCCACGTAGAGTCCCCGCAGACCGGAGTGACTATCGCGAAATAGCGCGAAAAATGGACCCCGGATACCATTGACGTAATTACATGCTTGCGATTAAAGTGTTGAAGCTCAACACCATATGTCGTAGGTCACTCCCCCTCTGACCACAACATGTAGTGGTTTGACTCGCATGAGCTATTCCGAAGGGAGTGAAATGACCGCCAGGCTTCGCATCACCCGCCGCTTCACCAAGGCTGGGCGTGATCCGTACGAAGAGATCGACTGGACCTTTCGGGATTCCCGCATCACGAATCCCGACGGATCGATCGTCTTCGAGATGAAGGATGCGGAGGTCCCGGCAGCGTGGTCCCAAGTTGCCTCGGACATCATGGTGTCGAAGTACTTCCGTAAGGCGGGCATACCGCAGACAGACGAACACGGCAACCCGCTCGTGGACGGCAACGGCGAGCCGGTATTGGGTCCTGAGAGTTCCGCCAAGCAGGTGTTCGATCGCCTCACCGGCGCATGGCGCTGGTGGGGAGAACAGCACGGATACTTCTCCTCGGAGGAGGACGCCCGAGCGTTTGAAGACGAGTTGAAGTACATGCTGGCCAATCAGATGGCCGCCCCGAACAGCCCACAGTGGTTCAACACGGGTATCAACTGGGCGTACGGCTTGACGGGTCCCGAGCAGGGTTTCTGGTACGTCGATCCCGACACGGAAGAGCTGGTCTCCTCTCCCGACTCGTATAGCCGCCCATCCCCTCACGCCTGTTTCATCCAGAGCGTCAAGGACGATCTCGTCAACGAGGGCGGCATCATGGATCTCTGGACTCGTGAGGCTCGCCTGTTCAAGTTCGGCTCCGGAACGGGAACCAACTTCTCGTCGATTCGTGCCGAAGGCGAACCGCTTTCCGGTGGTGGCAAGTCCTCCGGTGTGATGTCGTTCCTCAAGATCGGTGATCGAGCCGCCGGAGCGATCAAGTCCGGTGGCACGACCCGCAGGGCGGCCAAGATGGTCATCCTCGACATGGACCACCCCGACATCGAGGAGTTCATCAACTGGAAACGGCTCGAGGAGGAGAAGGCGAAAGTCCTCATCGAGCACGGAGGCCTCACTTCGGACTTCAACGGCGAGGCATACCAGACGGTCTCAGGTCAGAACTCGAACAACTCCGTGCGGGTGACCGCCGAGTTCCTCCGCCGGGTGAAGACCGACGGGGATTGGGACCTCATCGAGCGCAGCACCGGCAAAGTCCGTAGGACGGTGAAAGCACGAGACCTCTGGCGTCAGATCGCCGAGGCTGCGTGGGCCTGTGCGGACCCGGGGATACAGTTTCACACCACCATCAACGAGTGGCACACGTGCCCTGCCGGTGGCGAGATCAGGGCCTCCAACCCCTGTTCCGAATACCTTTTTCTGGATGACACCGCCTGCAACCTGGCGAGTCTCAATCTCGTGAAGTTCTACGACGACGAGTCGGGAAACTTCGACATCGAGGCGTACGAGCACGCAATCAGGATCTGGACGATCGTGCTGGAGATCTCCGTCACCATGGCGCACTTCCCCGCCAAGCCGATCGCCCAGGGCTCCTACGACTACCGGACCCTCGGTCTCGGTTATGCGAACCTCGGTTCGCTCCTCATGCGTTCGGGGTTCCCGTACGACTCCGACGGTGGCCGTGCGATCGCCGGAGCCTTGACGGCGATTCTCACGGGTGTCGCGTACAAGACGTCGGCCGAGATGGCCAGTGTGCTCGGACCGTTCCCGAAGTGGTCGGAGAACGCCGAGTCGATGCTGCGCGTCATCCGGAACCATCGCCGTGCTGCCTACAACGCTCCTGCCGACGCGTACGAAGGTGTGAGTCACTACGTCATGGGGATCAACCCGGACCTGGCTCCGGATTCGCTCCTCGAAGCGGCCCGCCACGCGTGGGACGAAGCCCTCGCCGCAGGTGAAGACCACGGATTCCGCAACGCGCAGGTCTCCACGCTTGCCCCGACCGGCACGATCGGTTTGCTGATGGATTGCGACACGACGGGCGTCGAACCGGATTTTGCACTCGTGAAGTTCAAGAAACTGGCCGGTGGCGGCTACTTCAAGATCGCTAATCAGTCGATCGCACCCGCGCTGCGACGCCTCGATTACGACGAGACGCAGATCGAGCGAATCGTTCGTTATGTCGCAGGCACGATGACACTCGAGGGCGCCCCTCATGTGAACTATGAGTCCTTGCGGGCAAGGGGGCTCTCCGAAGGAGCCATCGACAGGATCGAGCGCACGATCCCGAGTGTTTTCGAACTTCGGCACGCGTTCAACGTGTTCGTAGTCGGTGAAGACTCCCTGTTGGAGATCGGTCTGAAACCAGAGGATTACACATCGTTGGGATTCGACCTCCTCGCGTCTCTTGGCTTCTCACCCCAGGAGATCGCGGAGGCCAACGACGTCATCTGTGGAGTGCAGACCATCGAGGGTGCCCCTGGTCTGCGCCATGAGGACTTGGCGGTCTTCGACACCGCGAACCGCAACGGGAAGCACGGGAAGCGATTCATCCACCACGTGGGACACATCAAGATGATGGCTGCGACACAGCCGTTCATCACCGGTGCCATCTCCAAGACGATCAACATGCCGCACGAGGTCACCCCCGACGACATCAAGGAGGCCTACATGATGTCGGCCGACCTCGGATTGAAGTCGATGGCGCTCTACCGGGATGGTTCGAAAGCGTCACAACCGCTCTCTTCTTCATCCGATGACGGCGCCTCCGACGAGGACGAGGAGACCGTCGTGCTGGCCCTGGAGCACGAAAAGGCGGTTGCCTGGGGCGAGATCATGAACGCGGCGAGCCCGACGCAGGCATACAGCAACGGCCACAGGCGACCCCGGTTCCTCCTCCCCGGGAAACGGCAAGGGTGGACCCAGGAAGCACGCATCGGCGGACACAAGGTGTTCCTGCGGACCGGAGAGTACGAGGATGGAACCCTCGGCGAATTGTTCATCGACCTGGCGAAGGAGGGAGCGACACTTCGAGGTGTGCTGTCCTGTTTTGCCATCGCGGTGTCCAAGGGTTTGCAGTACGGGGTGCCGCTCGAGGAGTTTGTGGACACGTTCACGTTCCACACGTTCGAACCTCGCGGCATGGTCGAAGGACATCCAAACATCAAGATGGCCAACTCGATCGTCGACTATGTCTTCCGGGTGATCGGCCTCGAGTACCTGGGACGGACCGATCTGGTCCAGGTGAAGCCGCAGGCGTCGTCTCTTCCGGAACCTCCGAAGGGGCTCGTCACCGAGGCGGGGCTCCAGCTCGATCTGACCGAGGCTGCGATGGAGAAAGACATCGAGGTGGAGAGGAAGGCGGCGAAGTTCGCCGATACCCGAGACGGTCACGGACCGGGAACGCCCGCCGCGACGACGCTGAAGCAGTCGCGCCCGGTGACCGCAGGCGATGTGGCGACCGCTTCGGTGCAGTCGGCCCTCGCCGACATGATGGGGGACGCTCCCCTGTGTCCGACGTGTGGGCACATCACGATCCGCAACGGCACCTGCTACAAGTGCCTCAACTGCGGGGACACGACCGGCTGTTCGTGATGTGAAATGTCACACTCTCATTCGGTGTTTCGTCACGGAATGAGAGTGGCTCGGTCACACTCTCATTCTGGGAGGAGCAGACGGCAGGAACAAGTTCTATCCTCTTCTACGGGTGCCATCGACACCGCATCTCGGAGGCATGATCCATGAGTGCAGTCGTCTCACGATTCGTCATCGGAGTCGCCGCCATGCTCATGCTCGCCATCGTTGCGGGCGGCTGCGCTGCAGGCTCGACGATCCAGGAAACGACAGCGGCCAGGATCGACGTGACCACCACGGCGTTCCCCATCGACATGACCGACGAGGCCCTGTTCCCTGTGTACTCGACGTGGGTCAACATGCTTGGCCTCAGGCAGTTGGACCCTGCCGTCTGGAGACGCCGGCTTAGCGAAGCATGCACCCTGGGGGTCTGGGACAAGACCGTCGCCGTCGACCTCGCCACCAGATACATCGCCGAAGACGCTTCCCTTGCTGCCCGTACACCTGGGCAGGAGCCACCATCGGTCGAAGATGCAGCCGACGCCTTGTGGCTCATGGCTCTCCAGGTCTGCAGAGACAGATACCCAGCCGAGACAACAATCGATGACCTACCGTTTCCCAGCATGAGCCCCAACGGATAGGGCCCCCACGAGGGGCGCTGCAGATTCGGGTTCGTAGGGACGACTCGGCGTTCTCGTAGGTCAGCACATGGGGTGTCAGGTGGCTCGCCGAGCCAACACGGGCCGCAGTATCTGCCATCTCTTGCCAGAATGAGAGTGTGCAACTTTCACTCTCATTTTCATGACGCTTTACACGTGAAAAGCGTCACACTCTCATTCTGATCGGAACACGAGAACGAGGGCAGGAACAGGTTCTATCCTCTTCTATGGGTGCCATCGACGCCGAATCTCGGAGACATGATCCATGAAGGCGACCTATTCACGATTGGCCACTGGCATCGCCGCAATGCTCATCCTCGCCATCGTTGCAGGTGGCTGCGGAACATCCTCGTCGAGCGAAGACACGACTGCTGTCACAATCGACATGACCGACGAGGCACTACGCCCTGTGTACTCAACGTGGGTCAACATGCCTGGTCTCAACCAGTATGACCGCGACATCTGGAGGGCCCGGCTGAGCGAAGCATGCACGTTGGGCGTATAGGACAAGGCTGTTGCCACCGACCTCGCCAAACGGTACGTCGCCGAGGACGCTTCCGTTTCTGCCCGTCCCGACAGCATGGGACCGCCGTCGCCGGAGGAGGCGGCCAACGCCCTGTGGCTGATGGCTCTCCAAGTATGCAGAGAAGAGTTCCCACCCGGAACCATGTTCGATGATCTGCCCTATGGTCCGTCTGGACAGGGGTAGCTGACGTCACCCTCGTCCAGACGGATCTTTGTGCACCGTTTCCCAGTCGAAGGACCGACGTCAAAACTGTGCGAAGGACCTGCACGCCGGCCCTGACATGACACACCTCGCCCACGTCTCGTCCACCAAGAACCACACGCGCTTCTACCAGTCCTTACCATTGATGGCGCCCCTCTGTCGGAAGATCCACTGTGTGAATGACGGAACCAGCCGGAGCCAGTGCGACGTTCACGAAGCGCGTTGATCCTGTCCAACTGTCACGACGCGGTCCTGGTGACCGGGCAGTACGCCGAGATTGGACGAGCCGGCAACGCGACGGATCCCGACTAAGGAGCACTCGCGCGACTGGATCCGAATACCGGAGATGCGATCTGGTCGATGTTCACCCATGAACATGAAGCGATCCATGCTCCGGTGGCTCCGTACAACGGCGACCGGCTCGCACTTCCGAGTTCGTATCGGTTTCCCCGAGCCATGCGGCATCGAGCCCTGGCTCACGCCAGGACACCTGCTCCGCAGGCGCATCTCCCCCTATCGACCTCGGCTCGTTCCTCGCCTCGACCACTTTCTCCGCTGGGGGAGGCAGAACCACCAGGACGAAGGCGCACCTGAAGATGCGTCGAGGCGGAGGACGTAGCCAGGGGCGTCGAGGGCCGGAGAGACCCGGCAATCACTTGGGCGACACACCTCTAGACCGGTCGCATGCCCACCGGGAACACCGGAGGTTCGTCGATCCCGCCCCACTCCCAGTGCCACGGCTCCGGGGTGTCGCCGCCGCAGACGGCCCAGAACGGAAGCACCCACCCGTGCTCCGCACCGTGTTCGGTCAGCCACCGGAACGCCTCGCTGCGGCAGTTGACCTGCCGGCCGTTCGAGGTCACGTCGATGGCCCGGCCCCAGCCGTGGTTCGATCGTCCCGGGGTGGCCGTCGCCTTGTTGCAGGCGCTCGGCGGCGCGTGGAGCGACCCGCAGTTGCGGATGTAGGTCTGGCGCTGTGACGCGAGACTGCGGTAACACCAGGCAGCTTCGATCTGCACGCCGTCGGCTGCCGCATCGGCTACGAGCTGCAGCCATCGCGACGCGGCGTCGGCTTCGAGAAGGCACAGGCTCTGGCTTCCGTCGACCTCGACGAGGGCCTCGTCGGGCAGACGTCCGTTCGCTAATCCCTGCCCCTCGAGATCGGTGACATACGCAGCGTCATCGGACCGAAGGATCTGGACGTCTGCGGCCGCCCCCGCAGAGACGCCAAGGACGAAGAGCAACACGAGGGTGGGAGCAACGAGACGCCGTAGATGTCGCATGAGCCGGGAATCCTGGCGCGCTCCCTGCCACTACACCAAATCGACTACACCCTGACAGCCTCAGACATCGTCGGGAATCCAGGGCTCCAACTCGACGCCGAGTGCGTCGGCGATCCGGTTGACGTAGGCGTAGTAGGCGGCCACTTCGGTGATGTGCAGCACATCGAGGTCGGAAAACGCCACAGCCCGCAAACTCGCAACGTCCTCCGCCGTCACCGTCGACGGGGCGACCGTCACCTTCGTGGCAAACCGGAGCATCGCGAGGCGCCGCTCGTCGAGACCGGCCGTCTCGAAACCCGCCTCGATCCGGCCGAGCAACTCGTCGTCTCTCAGCAGCCGGCGCAGACCACGCCGGTGATGGGTGATTCAGTAGTGGCACTGGTTGATCGTGCTCACGACCAGAGCAATCATCTCCCGGTCGACCTTTCGGAGCGTCTTCGTGCCGCGCATCGCCTGCCGGTACAGGTCCAGATGGGTGCTCATGCTGCCCGGATCGAGGGAGTGGATGGTCATGATGTTGTCCACCCGCCCGTAGGCAGGGTCGACGGCCCTCGCGTGCAGCTCACCGAGCTCCCCGTCGTCCCAATCCCGATCGTCGATCGTCTCGATGAATGCCATTGGCGTGTCCTCCTCCATCGCTCACGACCATACTCATGTGGGAGGGGAATCCTGGGAACCGAAACTGCGACATCGACCCTCCCTCGATCTCTAGGATCGCCGCATGGATGACATCAGCGGGCTGCTCCGCCAAACCGCCAGACTCGCCGACCTCTCGACCCTCGACCGGAGGCCGGTCTTCCCGCACGTACAACCCGATGATCTCCGAACACTCCTGGCCGTACCGCTCCCCGACGCCGGCGTGGATCCCGACCGGGTCATCGAGGAGCTGGTCGCCGCGGCGGAGCCCGGCCTCGTTTCCGGGGCCGGTGGACGCTACTTCGGGTTCGTCACGGGAGGTTCCGTCCCCGCCGCCCTGGCTGCCGATTGGCTCGCCGCGGCCTGGGATCAGAACGCCTTCTCGTACCTGTCCAGCCCGGCGGCAGCCATCGTCGAGGAGGTCGCCGCGGCCTGGATCAAGGACCTGCTCCGGCTCCCGACCGGCGCATCCGTCGGATTCGTGACCGGGTGCCAGATGGCGCACGTCACCTGCCTCGCCGCGGCCCGCCACGAGGTGCTGCGACGGGTCGGGTGGAACGTCTCCGAGCATGGTCTCGGTGGCGCCCCTCGCATTCGCGTGGTCACCGGTCGGCACAGGCACATGACCGTCGACCGGGCGCTGCGCCTCCTCGGCATCGGCGAGACGGCCATCGAGCCCGTGGACACGGACGACCAAGGCAGGATCCTCCCCGATGCCTTGGGCGAGACACTCGCTGCCGGGACAGGGCCGGTCATCGTCGTCGCACAGGCCGGAGAGGTGAACACCGGGGCGTTCGACCCTCTCTCGGCAGTGATCGGGATCGCAGCCGAACATGGCGCATGGACCCATGTCGACGGAGCGTTCGGCATCTGGGCGCGAGTGAGCGCGTCGTTGCGGCACCTCACCGACGGGCTCGAACTCGCGGACTCGTGGGCGTTCGATGCGCACAAGTGGCTCAACGTTCCCTACGACTCCGGTGTGGCGGTCTGTGCACATCCGGAGGCCCACCGCGCCGCGATGCTCGGCGAGGCCGCATACCTTCTGCCTTCGGCAACCGAGCGTGACGCCATCGATTGGACACCTGACGCGTCGCGACGCGCTCGCGGATTCGCCGTGTACGCGGCACTTCGATCGCTGGGCAGGAATGGCGTCACAGATCTCGTCGACCGTTCGTGCGCGCACGCACGCCGTCTTGCGGACGGCATCTCCCGACTTCCCGGCGCGACGATCCTCAACGACGTGGTCCTGAACCAGGTCCTCGTACGCTTCGGTGACGACCACACCACCGAACGGATCTTGAACCACGTGCAGGACGGCGGTGTCGCCTGGATGGGTGGCACCACATGGAACGGACGAACGGCCATACGAATCTCCGTGTCGAGCTGGGCCACCAAGGACACGGACGTGGACCGCACCATCGCCGAGTTCGCCGGCGCCGTACGCACCGTCACCTGAAGCGCCGCCCCACGGCAGACCACCCTCCCCTCGGCATCGAACGATCGTTGGATCGAGCACCGTAGTCTGCAGGCGACGCGACTCGGAGACGCCATCATGGAGACGTTCATCGCAGGCCTTCCCAAGGCCGAGCTACACCTGCACCTCGAAGGCACCTTGGAACCCGAGCTGAAGTTCGCTCTCGCCCGGCGCAACGGTGTATCGCTGCCCTACGGCTCCGTGGAGGAGATGAGCATCGCCTACGACTTCGACGACCTGCCTTCGTTCCTCACTCAGTACTACGAAGGCATGAGCGTGCTGCTCACCGAAGCGGACTTCTACGACCTCGCCTGGGCCTACTTCACCAAAGCCGCGTCGCAGAACATCGTATATGCAGAGGTGTTCTTCGATCCACAGGCGCACACGACGAGGGGCGTCGACTTCAACACGGTGATCAGCGGCATCAACCGGGCACAGCTCGACGCCGCCGACCGGCTCGGCGTCCGCAGCGGGCTCATCATGTGCTTGTTGCGAGATCTCGACACCGAATCGGCGATGGCCACCCTCGAACAGGCCATCCCGTATCGGGACCGGATCATCGGAGTGGGCCTCGACTCCGACGAAAAAGACAATCCGCCGATCAAGTTCCGCGACGTGTTCGCCCGTGCCCGCGCCGAGGGCCTGCATCTCACGATGCATTGCGACGTCGACCAGGAGAACTCGGTCGACCACATCTGGCAATCCCTCGACGACATCGGCGTGGAGCGCATCGACCACGGCATCAACTGTCTCGAAGACGACCGTCTCGTTACCGAGATCCGCCGCCGCGGCCTCGGGCTCACCGTATGTCCCATCTCGAACAGCTACGTCGCCGGAAGCCTCAAAGCGGAGCAGATCCGCGCGATGCTCGACGCCGGCCTCCGTGTCACGATCAACTCCGACGACCCCGCCTACTTCCCCGGCTACCTCAACGAGAACCTGCTCGCCGTACAACAGGCCGTGGACCTGTCGCGCGCCGACGTTCTGCGGCTGGTCAAGAACGCGTTCGAGGTGGCGTGGCTGCCCGAGACCGACAAGCAGGGCTATCTGGATGCCGTGGAGGCGTATTCGAGCTGAACGCGCGGCTATCGCGCGGGGTCTGCCAGGCGGGGAAACAGCGGCTCTGTCGAATCGACAGTCTCACCCCCGAGCCGCGCCAGAGCATCCTCCGCGAGCCGGGGCGTGAACGGCACCAGCAGCCCGGCGATCCCCCGGACGATCGTGACCAGCCGACCCAGGACCCGATCGAACTCTCGTCCCGCGCCTGTGTCTCCCTGCACCTCCAGCTTTGCCGACTCCCATGGACGTCGCTGCTGCAGCTCGACGTTGGCGTCACGAATCGCTGTCGAGATGGCCAGAGCAGCCGTCCACAGATCGAACCGATCCAGGGCACGGGCCACGCTCTCCTCCACCGGTACCGCCGGGTGTCCCTCCGAGACGTCGGGGATCCTGCCGTCGCGGTACATCACGAGCAGCGCCGTGATGCGGCTGAGCAGGTTGCCGTACCCGTTTACGAGGTCCTGGTTGACCCGGTCGACCAGACGCTGCTCGGTGAAGCCCACATCACCGACGCAGGGAACCTCGGCGGCCAACCACCAGCGGAGAGCATCCGATCCGTAGACCTCGGCGAGATCGGCCGGGGACACCGTCGGGCCGGCGCTCTTGCTGATCTTGGCGCCGCCAACGGTCAGGTAGTCGTGGACGAAGATGGCTGTCGGGAGCGGCTCGCCCGCCGACAGGAGAAACGCGGGCCAGTAGACGGCATGGAACCGCAGGATGCCCTTTCCGATCACATGGACCCGCTCGTCCGATTCGAGCCACCATGTCCGATAGTCGGACGAATCCGTTCCGTACCCGAGAGCGGTGATGTAGTTGCCGAGCGCGTCATACCAGACGTACACCACCTGATCCTGATCCCCGGCACCGGAATACCCCAGCCGCGCGCCCGTTCTGCCGAACGAGACACGCTGATGTCCTCGAGCCCCGCCTGAATGAAAGACACGACCTCATTGCGCCGAGCGTCCGGGTCGATCCGCAGTCGGCCGCCGGCGATCGCTTCGAGTAATCGGTCCTCGTACCGGCTCAACCGAAAGAACCAGTTGCGTTCGGCGACCTCGTCAACCGTCGTGCCATGCTCAGGGCACATGCCGCCGATGAGATCGCCGACTGCATAGAACTGCTCACAACCTACGCAGTAGAGACCCTCGTAGCTGCGCGGGTACAGATCCCCCGATTGGGCACATGCGCCCCAGAGCCCTTCGACACCGCCGCGGAGGCGAACGTCGGTGCTCGTGCGGATGTAGTCATCGAACGAGAGCGCCAGCGACCGGCGCAACGATTCGAACTCGTCCGCTCTCGCCTGGACCTAGTGCTCGACAGAGACACCGGCGGTCTCCGCCGCGAGCACGTTCTACGGGGAGGGCCCGGTCCCTGAGAGGAATCGCACCCCGTCGCCGATCTGCCTGCGATGACGGGCCAGCACATCTGCCTGTACCAGCTCGAGAGCATGTCCCAGGTGTGGCGACGCGTTGATGTACGGGATGGCCGTCGTGACGTAGAAACGGTTCATCGGTGCCTCCTTGTCGGCCCTGACACGGAGACCACCTTCGCTATCGGACCCCGTGAACGGGGCCCTCGGTGGATCTCACACGCGCCGGACGGCCCCCAGAGGGACACACATCTTCGAGCTGCACGGTGATCCAAAGGTCATCGCCCCCGGAGGCTATCCCACGCCGCACACCCGTGTCCCCAATCAACCGCGACGGTGCTGATCTGGCCCAGATGTTCCGGCGTCCTCGGATACCTGCCCCGCCGTGGCACCGAGGCGACATCGGCCGTACTCTACGCCAGGAGAGGAGAAGTGGATGTCGCGTGCGATCAGACTTGTCGTGAGCGTGGCCTTTGGGGTGGCGGCGTTCCTCGCGCTGTTCCCCAGTGCTGCCACCATGCCCATTCCACCCACGTTCTACTCGGTAGTTGGGAACCGGGTGCCCACCGACAACCCCTTGCTTGCCATCGCAGCGGGCCTCTCGGCCGCCGGATTGGTCTGGTTGTCGACCAGGCCGGGTCGACCAAGACCATAGACCGCGACCCGTCCCGGCAACACCGTCGATCGGGCATGATCCAGCCTCGAGCCCGACTGCACACGACACGCAATGATCGGTGAGTCGTTCACCTTCTCGGGCGTTCCGACACGCGGCAGCCACAGCGTCATGCCACGTAGGTCCGTTCATCGCGCCGTACCCGCACGGACACTGTCGGGCTTTGGAGGCTGGAGTACCGGCATCCGCAGACGCACTCACCGACCACCTGCAGCTCTCGCGCCAACTGATCTCGGCGGCGCGTGGCGCCGCCCAGAGTCAGCCTCCGGAGCGCCGGCCACGAGGGGCTCCGTTGCGCGCAGCGAACACGCCTGCACGAACCATGGAGCACGGCCGCATAGGATGACACCACCATGGAATCAGCAGACTTCGTCGTCATCGGAGGGGGCATCGCCGGAGCATCGGTCGCGTATGAATTGGCCGCACACGCTCGGGTCCTCGTGCTCGAGCGCGAAGCGGTGGCCGGCTACCACACCACCGGCAGATCGGCGGCCGTCTTCACCGAGGCGTACGATAAGAGCGGCATCCGTGCACTGACGAGGGCAAGCCGACAGTTCTTGGAGAATCCTCCGGAGGGGTTCACCGATGTTCCCCTGCTGTCGCCGTTGCCGGTCCTGTTCGTCGGGCGGGACGACCAGCTCGATGCCCTCGAGCGAGTCCTGAACGAGTCGGCGGATCTGGTCCGATGGGTCGATCCGACCGAAGCGCTCACTCTGTGCCCGGTGCTCCGACCCGGTTACGTCGCCGGCGGGGTGCTCGAACCGGACGCCCGTTCCATCGATGTGCACGCTCTCCACCAGGGTTTCCTCCGCGGCGTTCGTCGCAGAGGAAGCCGTGTGCTCACCAGCGCGGAGGTGAGATCCCTCGTCTACACGTCGATGTGGACGGTCGGAACGACGCAAGGGCCGGTCAGGACCCCCGTGATCGTCGACGCCGCCGGGGCGTGGGCGGACCGGGTCGCCGAGATGGCCGGCGCCCGGCCGGTCGGCCTCACTCCGCTTCGGCGCACGGCCTTCACCTTCGATCCTCCACCGGACACCGGCGGCACGCCCTGGCCGATGGTCTTCGATATCGGCGAAGACTTCTACTTCAGGCTCGACGGGCCGCAGATCCTCGCCTCACCGTGCGATGAGAAGCCAATGGAGCCGTGCGACGTCCGGCATGAGGAGATCGACGTGGCGATCGCCATCGATCGCATCCAGACGGCGACCACCCTCACGATCCGCCACGTGCGGAACGCGTGGGCAGGTCTGCGCACCTTCGCGCCGGACCGCGAACCAGTGGTCGGCCGGGATCCCGACGTCCCGGGGTTCTTCTGGCTTGCCGGCCAGGGTGGTTTCGGGATCATGACCTCTCCGGCACTGGCACGTACTGCGTCGGCACTGATCACCGGCGGGTCGGTACCGGAAGGCGTCGACACGACCCGTCTGGACCCGGGACGGTTCTGACCGGCAGGCCCACCTTCATCATCTGCGTCCCGCTCAGGTCGTGCCGACCCAGGGGCCACCACCGATGAATGCACCACCGACAAGGTGGAACACCTGGATCGATTCGCCAACGAACACGACGGCGAGCACCGCGGCGAACAGCGGCGTCAGGTTCAGGTAGGGGCCGGCTTTCGTCGGACCGATCACCACGACCCCTTGGTTCCACGTGATGTAGGCGATGACGGAAGCGAAGACCCCAACGTAGACGATCGTCGCGACGTGGGGAAGGCTCCAGGCGAAACCGCCGATGGTGGCGGCTTCCCACAGGTAGAACGGCAGCAGCATCAGGGTCCCCACGGCAGCGACAGCCGTGACGATCACCAGGGGCGGCAGCTGCGGCCGGCGACGCAGCCCGACGGAGTTGACGGCCCACGCCACGACCGCACCGAGGATGAGCAGGTCACCAACGGCGAAGTGCATCCCTCCGAGCGCCCGAATGTCACCGCGGGTGAGCAGGACAGGTGCAGGGACTCGACGCTCGAGCATCGATCCTACCGGGTGACAGCCAAGAGCCTCCCCGGACCCTCACGTTGCGTGATGCTCCGGCATGCACCATATGGCACACATAGTGCGTCACGCGACACAGGCAGTCGCCGAATCCGATTCCCCTCCGACAGCCAAGAAGTGATAGATGCTCTCCCGCTCACACCCGGTCGACGCGCCCGCCCTCGCCAGGCGGCGGTGCATCCGAGCCCAGGGCCAGGCACGAGTTGCACATCCCTCTGTAGATCACCTGGGCCTCGTCGACGACACCTACGACTTCGTCCGGTGTCATGCACGGTTTGGTTCCTTTGGCACAGGGGACATCGATGATCGAGCCACAGTTTCGACACACGAGGTGATGGTGCCACTCTGTCGCTATCTCGTAGCGGGTTGTCCCGGGTCCGGCGTCGGCCACCATGACCAGCCCGGCGGACGTCAGGTCCGCGAGCACGTTGAAGACCGACGCCCGGGAAACGGTGATGCCGCGTACTTCCAGCCCCTTTGCGACATCCTCCGTCGTCGGGTGTCCTGGGAGTGCGGCCAGTGTCTCGAGCACGCCCAGACGGGCCCGAGTCACCCTCAGGCCCGCCGAGCGCAATCGTTCGTGCGCGTCGATCGGTTCGGTCACTTGAGGTGAGCGCGGAGCATCCACAGCTGCTCCTCGAGCCCTTCGATGATCCCCTGGAGAAGCGCATCGCTGATGACATCGAGATCGGCGACTGTCTGTTGGTTGTCACGCGCCTTCCGTACAGCCACCTCCACCCGCTCCGCAATCAGGCGAATGGCGTCTCTGTCGACCAGCCATGTGAGCGGGAACCCGCCACCTGTTCCCTCGTCGCCGACGTCCTGGGCGCGGCCCTTCGGGATGACGCCGAGGGTAACGATCCGCTCCGCGACACTGTCACTCCAGAGGCGCCAGGCATCGACCAGCACATCGAGGCGCTCGTGAACCGACTGGAAACGCTCACCGACGACAGTCCAGTGGGCTTGCTTGCCCAGCAGATGCAAGTCGATCAGATCGATCAGCGTGGGCTGCAAGGCATCGGCCACCTTGCCGGCGGTCTCCTCGGGAAGCACGGTCCAACTCATAACAATCCTCCTCAAACTGGCTTTTTGACTGAGTCTAAGCTAGTTGGTGAATTGGACATAGTCAAATATAGGGGTTCACTGCCGGTCTCACCCGCCCACACGCTCGGTCACCGCCGCGAGCGTGCAATCGTCAGGAGACGGCCGGGCGAGACACGCGATCAGCCGTGTTCGGTGAACAGCCTCGGCAGCGGGCTTTCGTGCCCGGACTTCGCGACCGTGCGCGGCACCGGTCTGATACTCACGTGGCCACATTCCGAGCAGACCGAACGTTCCAGGCCCGGCCCGATACGCTGAACGACCTGATCGTGCTTGTGGGCTCTTGCCATCATCCGTCGACCTGTCCCACGTCGTAGATCCGTACCGTCATCTTCCATGTGCGTGCACCATCGACAAGGGTGTAGCCGGTCAGATCGCCGCCCGGCTGGAAGGTGATCGTCGCATCGGTGAGGGTTCCCGCGGCCGATGCGTCCGACAGCCCGCTTCCTTGAAGCACCGCCCCCTTGAGCGTTCCGCTCACCTCGCCATCCCCGGTGACCGTCGCTCCTTCGAGGTCGCGCAGAAGCAGCAGTGAAGGGGCGTCTGCCGCCTCTCCAAGAGGAACTTCGGTCGTCCCGGAGGGAGTGGTGACCGTGGCCACACCGTCTTTGACGGTGGTCGTCATTTCCTGGCCGCCCGACCTGGTCACCAGTTCGCGGTCGGTGCCATTCACCCATCCGGACAGATCCACCGAGACCAAGCCGGACTGTGTCTGCGCCTGGATGGTTGCTTCGAAACGGTATGCCGAGACGGCGAGCGTCCTGTCCAGCGCATCGATGTACGGTGCGAGCTCCGTCGAAACAGTCGTCGTCGGTGCGGGTGCCGTTGTCGACGTGGTCGACGTCGACACGGTCTGAGTCGGCTCTGCAGACGGAACCGACGAGGTCGGAACCTCTGCGGCCGGGCCGCCGCAGGCCGCGACCACGAGTGCTGCCATGGCCAAGAACGCGATCCTTCGGTACATCTGATCTCTCCTACTGTGTCCGACTAGGGATGTTCCGGCTCGTCGGCATCACTCGAGGCGCCGGCCTCAGATGCTTCGTCGTCGGTATTCTCACCGCTGCCGACATCGGTCGGCTCCTCAGGTTCCGTCGGCTCCGAGACGGTGGTCTCATCTTCCTCCGGAGCCGAGACCGAAGCCGAAGAACCAGACTCCGCGTCGTCGGAACCCTCGACCTGCTCCGCATCCGAGCCATCCGAGACTTCGGCGATACCGTCTTGCGAACCCTCGACCTGCTCCGCATCCGAGCCATCCGAAGACTCGACACCACCCTCCCCGAAGCCCTCGATGGATGACCCTGCCGGACCCTCCACTTCCTCCTCGACAAGTCCCGTCGAGTTCGGTTCGACTTCCTGCTTGAGGGTTTCCAGCTCTCCGGAGAGCGCACTGCCGTCTGGAGCGGCCGCCACCGCGACGGCGGCTTCTTGGAGTGCGCGAACGATCTCGGACGGGTCGTCGCCCCTGGCCATCAGCCCCGACACCTCTTCGAGACGGTGGCGGGCCGGAACCAATGGATCGAATACTGCCTGGACACGCTCGACAACCCGCTTGGCCGGATAGAGCGAGTCGCCGGGAAGCGACCCTTGCGCTGCAAACGCTACACCGGCGGGCCCCAGGGTCATCGTGGCAATCAACAGACCGGTGATCCTGCGCCGAAGCGATGTCGACCACCGAGTGCGGGTCGCCGGGACCACAACCGGCGCAGATTCGATCGCCTCGGCAATCGCGTTCAGGTGAGCGGCGCGCGCCTCGTCCGAAATCTGGAACTTCGTCCGATCCTCGAGCATCCGTGTCAACTGTTGTCGCTTCATGGCTTTCATTCGTGCGTCCTCCCATACGCAGGCTCACCTTTCACGGGTTCAGACGCCGCAGAACCGTCGGATTCGACTGGTGAGAGCGCTCGACGCAACGAAGCTTCGGCGCGCGCGATCATCGCGTAGACGGCCACCCTGTTGGAACCGACGACTTGGGCCACCTCCGCACCCGACATTCCCACCACATGGCGCAGCAACACGACGGTTTGCTGATGGGGAGTGAGCGCTGCGAACGCCGCCTCGAGATCGGGGCCGAACGGCACGTCGATTGGATCCACTTCCTGGGTCTCCGGTTCGGGAAGCTCATCCATGAGCTGTTCGGGTCGCCTGGATCGGCGGCGGATCTCATCCAGACACGTAAACCTCACACTGCGATACAGCCAGGCTCGAACGGAACGGCCATCTCCCACGAGATCGGGCGCAGCCTTGACGAACTCCAGGAACGCCTGTTGGACGGCGTCCTCTGCTGCAAGACGGTCGCGCAGCATCCCAAATGCAAATCTACCGAGTGAACCGGAGAGAGCTTCATACAGCCGTCTGAACGCGGCAGGATCCCGCCTCCGGAGAGCAGGAACGAGTGCATCGAGGTCCATCTCGTTTTCTGGCATCAACCTTGTCGATTCCGGCGGGAGGCGCCCCTTGTGGACGCCTCCCGCCTCTTGGTCTCTTGGCTTTCCCGTCTAGCTGTTTGCACTCGTGGTCACGGTCGACGCCGCTCCTTCATCGGAGCCCTCGTCCGAACTCGAATCGGATTCCGAGTCCGATTCCTCATGATCGGACTTGCTGTCGTCGCCCGACACCTGCTCGGAGTCCTGCTCATCACCCGACACCTGATCGGAGTCCTGGTCGTCGGCCGAGATCTCCTCAGAGTCCTGCTCATCACCCGAGATCTCCTCGGAGTCCTGCTCATCACCCGAGATCTCCTCAGAGTCCTGCTCGTCGGCCGAAATCACCTCGGAGTCCTGCTCGTCGGCCGAAATCTCCTCGTCGGAGGACATACCCGCTTCGGGACTCGAGACAGTCGCCTCGAACGCTCCGTCATCTGCGTTGATCTCGATCGTGACCGAGCCGTCGTCTGCGGTGAGTTTCAGGTGCCCATCGTCTGTTTCCAGCGTGAAGCCATCCGGCTGGTCCATCGACAGGGAGCCATCGTCGGCAACCGTGATCGTGAAGCTGTACGTGCCGATCGTCACGATGTGGTCACCGGGCTCCAGTTGCCCCAAATCGACCTTGACCTCACTATCGAACGTTCCGTCTTCGACCTCGACTTCGATCGACAAGCTGTCCGTGGCAAGCACGAACTCACCATCGTCACTCGTCGATGCGACGAGATCGACGAGATCCGTGAAACCCTCCGGCGCCGCCGTAACCGTGACCGTGCCGCCGTCGACGCTCAGCGTGACGTCTCCCACTCCGGGCACCGTCAAGGTGTAATCGCCGTTTGCCAATGCCTCGTCGGCACCGGCAACACTCATGATCCCGACCGTGGCCAGCGTCAGGGCTGCCATCGTCAGAAGTATCCAGAAACTCCGCCGCATCATCTTCCTCCTTGAAGGACGTCTACGCCGGTACAGACGAATATCGACAATCAGATTCGACGGCTTGATCGAAACTTCTCAGCACGTGCCTGCAAGACGATCGAAAGTGTCAGTCGAGCGAGGCCGCAACCTTCTCGGCCTTCCGCAACACTCGGAGCGCGTTCTTCCCGAGGACCTTGCGGATCGCCTGCTCATCCCAGCCTCTGCCGAGAAGCTCGGCGGTGATGTTCGGGTAGCACGAAACGTCCTCCAGCCCCGCTGGAACGACATCGATGCCATCGAAGTCGCTTCCGAGCCCGACATGATCAACGCCCGCGACGTGGACGGCGTGTTCGATATGGTCGACGACATCGGCCACGGATCCCGCGTCGATCGGATCATCCTCGGCCATGCGCCGCATCGCCTCCTCGAGTGCCTCGTCGTCGCTCAGTTCGCCGTGGAGGCGTCTCGCTTCGGCGAACAATCCGAGTGACTTCTCCGCCGCTTCACCAGTGAGGAACCCCGAATAGAAGTTGATCATCACGACGCCACCCGAACGCCCGACCGCTTCGAGAACATCGTCGGGAATGTTGCGAGGGTGCGCAGCCAACGCAGCGGCGCTCGAGTGCGAAGCGATCACCGGGGCTGCCGACACCTCCAGGGCATCCCACATCGTGTCGATCGACACGTGAGAGATATCGACGAGCATCGCGAGCCGATTCATCTCCCGCACCACATCTCTGCCGAAGTCGGTCAGACCACCGTGTCGTGGCTCGTCCGTCGCGGAATCGGCCCAATCGATCGTGTCGATGTGTGTGAGCGTCATGTAGCGCACACCGAGATCGCCGAGCGCCCTCAACGCAGGTAGCGAGTTCTCGATGCTGTGTCCACCCTCGGCTCCGAGCAACCCCGCGACCCGGCCGGAAGCCCGGATGCGTTCGACCTCATCGGAACCGACGGCCAGTTCCGTCCACCCGGGAGCCATCGCCAACATCCGCCGAACCAGGTCGATCTGCTCGATGGTCTCACGCAGTGGCGACTTGCTCCACGCAGGCACGTACACGGACCAGAACTGCGCGCCGACACCACCCTCGCGTAGCCGAGGGAAATCGGTGTGATACCCGTCGAGATGGGTTCGAGGATCGGCAACGTCGAGCGAACCACCGGCACGCATCCTGATCGCCCACGGCAGGTCGTTGTGACCATCCACGACGGGGAGATCTCGATGGATGCGACGGGCAGCTGCCTGTCCCGTTCTCGTGACGTTCAACAGCAACTATCCGTACGAACCGTCACGAGAACGAGACCGGTCGTTGCGGTTTCTCGTTCACGACGAGCTGGAATACGTCCGGCCGGGCGTAATGGCCAACCACATCGAGGTCGAATGTCGCGCGGGGGATCTCGCTCAAGTCGACATCCGCGATGAGGACCGCCTCACCGTCACGATATGGTTCGACGAGGAATGTCCCGTGCGGGTCGACGATACAACTCCCCCCACCGATCAACACCTGGCTCGGTTCGGCGCCGATCGGATAGTCGTCCGGATAATCCGCTCGGGTGGTGTATTGGCCGACAGAAACAACAAAGCAGCGTCCTTCGAGAGCGATGTGCCGCATCGATGCAGCCCACCGTTCCCGATCGTCGACAGTGGGAGCGCACCAGATCTGCACACCTTTCGCGTAGAGGGCGGCGCGATAGAGCGGCAGGTAGTTCTCCCAGCAGATCGCCGCGCCGAGCCGACCGACCGACGTCTCGATCACCGGCATCGTCGAACCGTCGCCGAATCCCCAGATGAGACGTTCGGCGGCCGTTGGCATGAGCTTGCGGTGGGTACCGAGCATCGCCCCATCGGGACCGAAGAACACCGCCGTGCAGTAGAGCGTTCCGCCGTCGCGTTCGATGACTCCGACGATCAGATGCACGCCGTACTCGGCGGCAGCCGCACCGATCCGCTCCGACTCGAGACCCGGGAGATCGATCGCCGATTCCCAGTATCGGCGGAACCAATCACGGCCTTCCTCGGTCCGAGAGCCGACGACCGTGCCGAAATCATGGCCCTTCGGATACCCGCCGACGAACGCCTCCGGGAACACGACGATGTCTGAACCCCCTTCGGCCGCCTCTGCAACGAGCCGTTCCAGCTTGGTGAGCGTCGCCGGCGTATCAAACGCGATCGAC
The DNA here is from genome assembly GCA_013152275.1 of Actinomycetota bacterium. Classification (NCBI taxonomy): domain Bacteria; kingdom Bacillati; phylum Actinomycetota; species Actinomycetota bacterium. Next base: position 28,187 of record JAADGS010000058.1, read on the forward strand.
CCGGCCTGCACCGCAGCAATCCGAACCATCGCCGGCCTTTCCTCGACACTCGACGCAACCCTACCCTTTTGGGCTCACCCCTCCGAGCGTATCCTCCCGATGGACGCGAGGCGCAAGAGGGCACGAGCGAAAAAGAGAAGATTGAGCACAACCAGCACTCCTCCGACGACGAGCAGTATCGGGGCACTCACCCCTGAGGCTATGGACTCGAGCCAGCGGACGAGCGGGGCACCCGGATCCTCTGTGAGCTCATGGGCGAAGATCGAACGGATGAAATCGACCGGACCGGCAAGCGTTGCCGCGACGACGAACAAACCCGACACGAGGCCGATCACGCTCGCGACGACACCCAACGCTGCGCTTCGCCGGCCTTCGACCGTCGCGGGCACGTCGTTTCGCTGCAGATCCCATGCCGCCAAGACGATGTCACCGAACATGCGGAGCCTGCGCATCAAGCCCGGCCAAAACCCATACTTCTCTTCCTTCACCGTTTGTGAAATCCCCCGGAACACTCGATACCTGAGCCCTTTGCCGTAGTACACGGCATAGAAGTTGAGCCCCGCTTCGATCCGGAACCGAACCTTGTACCGGTCGGGAAGCTGCTCCCACAGCCGTTTGGTGACCGCACGTTCACCTCCGAGGAGCGGGATGAAACGCATCAGCAGGCGCAGGTAGTAGATCTTGCGGTTGCGCATGAGAATGAACATCTCGCAGGAACCGTCGAGCACCGGTTGCACGGTCTCGGCGATCATCTCATGGGTCAGCCCGTCGATATCGGCGTCGGCAAAGAAGATCACATCGGTTCTCGCGTGCGCCACGCCAACGTCCATGGCGTGACCCTTGCCCTGATTCGGCTCGATACGCAGATAGGTGACCGGGTAGGCGGCAACAACATCTGCGGTGCCGTCGGTCGACCCGTCGTCGACAACGATGACCTCTTCAAAACCCCGATAGGTCGTCAGCACATCGAGTACTCGCCCGATACGGGGGGCCTCGTTGTACGCGGCGACGATCGCCGTCACGCCTCGGTGCGGCGCATCCATATCCAGCCCCTCTTCGCAACGAACCCGACGACCGCCACAACGAGCAAGAATATCTCGGCACGCGGGACATTGCGCTGCAGAACCTCGAGCTGTGTCCCGGCGACCCATCCGAGAGGGAGCAGCACACCGAGCCACAGCATCGCCCCGATGGCATCGAACATGACGAATCTCCGGGTCGGGACCTCTTTCACCGACATGTAGACCAGTGACAGCACCCTGGTGCCATAGAGGAGTTTCACGAACAACAACCCACGATGGGGGTGGTCACCCACCCACCGGTCGAGCTTGTCGACGACCCTGTCGAACCGGACGAGCCGATCGGGATCCCGGCGGATCCGTGCAAGCGTCTTCCCCGACATCGAGAACCACATCGTGTCCGACACCACCGTTCCCAGCAGCGCCCATCCAAAGACCGAAGGAAGATCCCAGTGCCCCTGCGACGCGAGCGCTCCCGCCGCCAGCACCACCGAATCGCCAAGGATGAATGTTCCCAAGAACACGACCCAGGAGCGATAGATGATGAGGGAAGAAAGCACGAACATCCCGAACGAGCGGTTGAGCAACCATAGCGGGTCGACGATCAAGGAACTTCGACGGCACGCCGGCACCACCTCCGAAGGCGAACGTCGGAACGATCGTCGTCCTGCTGCTCAGGTTCCGTACCGAGAGCCGGTCGCGGGCAGGTCGATGCGAAGGACTGCACCCGGGAATCGATCGTCATCCACAACGTGCACGGTGCCACCATGCGCTTCGACGATGGCTTTCACCACTGCGAGACCGAGACCAGTGCCTCCCGCGGCGCGAGACCGTGCATCGTCGAGACGCACGAAACGATCGAAGATCTCTTCACGACGGCTCTTGGGGATACCGGGTCCGTCATCGGCAATCAACAAGTACGAAGAACCGCTGCCTCCACCGCTCTCGACCCACACCCTCTTGTCGGCATGTCGAGTGGCGTTGTCGAGAAGGTTGCGGGCAAGTTGCCTCATCCTTCGCCGATCCAGGTGCACGTACGTGGCGGCAAGGCCCGACACATCGAACGAGACGCCCGAGACGGCCTTCGACCCGACTTCTTCTCGGACGAGCTCGGCCAGATCGAATGAAGTGCAGTCGAGCTGGAAGTGGTCTTCGTCGGCACGCGACAGTGTGAGAAGATCCTCCACGAGCAGCGCAAGCCGCCGAGCCTCCCCGGCGACATCCCCCGCGAACTCCTTCATGTCTATCTGCGCACGTGCCGATTCGACCACCTCCGCCATTGTCAGGAGGGATGCAACCGGGCTCTTCAGTTCATGCGATGCATCGGAAACGAAACGACGTTGCCGGGCGACAGACGACTCGAGACGATCCAGCATGCCGTTGAGCGTCTCGGCAAGATGGCGGATCTCATCCTGACTATCAGGAACATCTATCCTTCGATCGAGCTTGGCGAGAGTGATGCCTTCCGCCTGAGCGATCATCTTCCCTACAGGCCTCAGTGACCGGCCGACGAGTCCCCATGTCATCAAGGCGCCGATCATCACCAGCAGCGGGATCCCGACCGCGAGCATGGGTATCAGCGTCGCTATCGCCCTGTTGACCGACGCCAACGATCCAACGACGACGACTTGATAGACCCCGTTTCCCGACGCTGCTCCGGTGACCGCCATAAGGTACGGGCCCTCCTCATCATGGTTGTCGCCGACCTCCTGTTCACCCGAGGCGTCGAGCGCGGTCACCTCGGTGAGCCGCAACGCTCCTGCAGGCACCGTGTCGGTGGTAACGGCCTGCTGACCCTCGATGTCGAGAGTCGATGCGATGACCGTGCCCGATGCGTCGATGACCTGCGCGGAAGTTCCCCTCACCGACGGAATCGTGCGCGAGAGACCGCCGGACACGACAAGACCCGCGATGTCTTGGGATCGAGACGAGACAACGGTCTCCAGGGAACGCGTGAGGTTCGCGCGGGTCAACGCAATGAACACGACTCCCCCGACCACGAGCGCCCCGGTGATGACAAGTGTCGCAAGCACCGTGGCTTGGGCTCTCACCCCTTTCGGAAGTGTGAGCCTACGCATCCCGGGAACCGTCGGGGACGAGGCGGTACCCGACACCCCTCACCGTCTCGATCGATCTCCGGCCATACGGGGCATCGATCTTCTTGCGGAGATAGCCGACATACACCTCCACAACGTTCGGATCGCCGTCGAATCCCCAATCCCATACCGCATTCAGGATATCGAGCTTCGAGAAGACCTCACCGGGGTGCCGCATCAGGTACTCGAGCAGAGAGAACTCCTTCGGGGTGAGCCGCACCTCCTCGTCTCCTCGCATGCATCGGTGGCGCGCAGGATTGAGCGTGAGGTCTCCGACGGAGAGGACCGCGGGCCGGGCGGTGTTGCCTCGACGCGCCAGCGCACGGATCCGGGCCAGCAGCACCACGAACGAAAACGGCTTCGTCAAGTAGTCATCTGCTCCGGTGTCAAGCGCTTCGGCGAGGTCATACTCCCCGTCTTTGGCCGTCAACATGAGAATCGGAGTCCAGTTCCCCTCTTCTCGCAGATCGGCGCAGACCTGGTACCCGTTGCGGCGCGGAAGCATGATGTCGAGGATGATCACCTCATAGGGTTGGTTGCCGGCAAGCCATAGGCCCTCCTCGCCGTCATGAGCGATGTCCACGGCATGGCCTTCCGCCTCGAGTCCACGTTTGACATACGCAGCGAGCTTCACTTCGTCTTCGACGACCAGCAGCCTCACGTGATCATCCTGTCGCGTGCCGGCCATACGGGCATTCGGCGTCGGAGGAACCACCCCCGGAGCTGTGGTTCTCGCCTTCTCTGTATACGGGCGGCGTTCTCGCCATCGAAAGAAACCCGGACCGAACGGTGCATGTGATGCATGACGTCGAGGCTACCGAGCCAAAACTGAGAGGGAGCTGAGAACACGATCCCGCCATCGTTGTCGAACCTGTGGGCTTCTCAGGATGGCTCAGGGTTCTCACAGGACCGATGGTGAACACTGTGAGCAAGCTCCCCGTACCAAAAAGGAGGTATGAGCTTTGAGCATCAAGAAGAAGACGAGCATCGCGGCCATCGCACTGGTTGCCCTCGCGTCACTCGGCGTGGGTAGCGCAGCGATCGCCCAGACCGGTCAGGCCCCGGCGCAGACGTCGGCTCCAACCCAGGCTCCGGCGACGGTGCAGCAACCTGCCCAGTCGGAACAGGTCGAGGCCACGACGACGGACTCCGATCAGGTCCAGTTCGAATCCCGGTCCGAGGCCGACGACGCCACCGAGGCGCCCGGCAAGGAAGACGGGACCGACCAGGACAAGGATGAGCAGTCGCCTTCCTATTCGTCCAGCCTGACGGCACCGCAGGGCAGCGATGGCGGCAATGAAACGGCAGAAGCGAAGGCTCTTGCCGGCATACCGGGTCTGATCGGTGAGCAGGCCGCCAAGGACGCCGCTCTTGCGGCATTCGATGGCACCGTTCAGAAGGTCGAGCTCGACAATGAGAACGGCGCTGTCGTCTACTCGGTCGAGATCACCAACTCGTCCGGTGCCGGCGCCGATGTGAAGGTCGACGCGGGCAACGGCACCGTCCTCCACCAGGAAGCCGGCGGCGCCGACAAGGGCGAGAAGGAGGCCGGCGAGCACTAGGCAACCTCCTCTCTGATGTGTGGGGCCTCCGGGTCCCACACATCGCGTCGTTCTCGTGACGCTCAACATGAACTATCCGCACGAACCGTCACGAGAACGGGATGGAGTATTCTTGCGCCTCGCCCATCGGCACCGACGGCACGACGCCGTCGATCGAGGAACCCTCCATGACCCAACCACAAGGCGCTCGTCTGATCGAAGGCCCCGTAGGGCGGACCCTCCTACGGCTGACGATTCCGATGGCATTCGCCATCTTCACGATGATCGCCTTCAACCTGGCGGACACGGCTTTCCTCGGACGCGTCGGCACCGCCGACCTCGCGGCGATCAGCTTCACCTTCCCCGTCGTGATGATCATCGCCAGCATCGCTCAGGGAATCGGCGTCGGCATGTCTGCGGTGATCTCCCGCTCGATCGGCAAGGGTGACCAACAACAGGTGCAGCGCCTCACGACCGACGGCTTGGCCCTGGCGATGATCATCGTGGCGGTGTTCAGCATCGCCGGCCTGGCGACCATCGATCCGGTCTTTCGCATGCTCGGAGCAACCGACCAAACCCTCCCGCTCATCCGCCAGTACATGACCATCTGGTACATCGGCGTGAGCTTCGTGATCATCCCGATGACCGGCAACGCAGCGATCCGAGCCACCGGCGACATGAAGACTCCGGCGGCAATCATGATGGTTGCAGCCCTTGTGAACGTCGTCCTCGATCCACTGATGATCTTCGGCATCGGCCCCTTTCCTGCCATGGGTATCCAGGGAGCGGCCCTGGCGACGATGATCGCCCGAGCATTGAGCCTCGCCGCTTCGCTGTGGGTACTCGTTCACCGCGAACGAATGGTGACCTTCGCTCGGCCTCGACTGGTCGACATGCTCGACTCTTGGCGCAAGATCCTGTTCGTCGGGCTTCCCGCCGCGGGAACCCAGCTCGTCGTCCCCCTATCCACCGCAGTCATCACAGGCCTGGTGGCAACGTACGGAGCGTTGTCGGTCGCAGGCTTCGGTGTGGCATCGCGAGTCGAGGCGTTCGGTCTCGCGATCGTCATGGCTCTCTCCGCGACGGTGACCCCGTTCGTCGGCCAGAACTGGGGAGCCGGCAAGTCTGAACGGGTGGCCGAGGCAGTGAGGGTGGCACAGCGGTTCGCGCTCGTCTGGGGCCTGATGCTGTTCGGGGTGTTTGGACTCTTCGGGACAAGCATCGCACGAGTGTTCACCGACGACGCAAACGTCATTTCGGTGGTGCGCGACTATCTGCGGATCGTCCCCATCGGCTACGGACTCGTAGGAATCCTCATGGTCAGCAGTTCGGCACTGAACGCACTCAACAGGCCTCTGCATTCGACGGCACTCAGCACCATCCGACTCTTCGTGCTCTATCTGCCCCTGGCGTTTCTGGGCTCGAGGCTCATCGGACTGAACGGTGTGTTCGCCGCCGCCGCCGTCGCGAGTGTGTTCGCGGGCGTCGCCGCATGGTGGGTGGTGAGCCGGCGGCTCGGTGAGATCTCGGGTGCTCCCGCCGGTGTCCTCGGCACGCAGGCCGCAGCGGACTGACCGACCCAGACCTCTTGCCTCGCGACGCTCCCCCGGCGTGTCCAGAGTCCTCCGAGGCACCGGCAGCGGGAGATGGCCTCCGCAAACCGACCGGCGGCCCGTGTCCGAGCGGACCCGCCCGCCCTGCGTCTCCGCCGCAACGACCCTTGGGGACCCGGCGAAGGTTCAGGTGCGAGCCGGCTCTGGCTCCGCCGGAGCGGGCTCCGTCTCTCGTTCCGGTTCCACAGGGACACGATCGGGCTCACGTGTCGGCTCCGGTTCTTGGGGCTGTACGGGCGCCTGCATCGGTTCGACGATGATCACCCGTTTTTCGTGGCCAATGTCCATTCGTTCCTCCGTGCTTGTTCCAACAGGTACCGCTCGATCTGACCGTGCACCTCCGCCCAGGTGCTCTCGCCGATGGCTCCCTCGACCGGTGGATCCTCGAAGATGCCGGCGATCCCGTCCGGATCATCGGCAAACACGATGTTCATCGGTCCTGCCACTGCCAGAGCGATGACGCTCGCGTGCGCCGCCCGGTAGCCGCGCTCGTGCTCCACGACCTTGCCGGTCAGAGCAACGACACCGGCAGCGAATCCACGCCGCTCTCGGGCAACGAATTGTTGGAGCAGCTCGTGCACATCCTTCGCCGCGTACACACCGCACCCGAGCCTGCCGCACCGCCCGTCCGTATGAGGGATCTCATCGCCATCGCTGCCGTGGGAACACGCCGCATCCAAAGTCGGGCCGTTCCAACGAACCCGGACACCGTGCAGACCGTCTCGCGTCAGCTTCCAGATACGGTATCCGAGTACCGGCGCGGGTGACCAGGCTTCGGCGTGCTCCCGTTCGATGCGACGTATGGCGTCACCGAGGAGCATCTCGAGACCTTTCCCAAACCCGACGATCTCGGCATCCAGCCATCGGATCTGTTCTTCGATCTGCGCGATCTGGCACCGCAGAGCTTCGATTCGCCTCGTACGGCGCTGGATATCCCTCTCCAGACGGTACAGCTGCCCCGGCTCCTCGAATTTGCCGTAGCGGCGACGAAGCGCACCGAGGCGTCGTCGTAAGCGAACGACCTCGTCACTGGTCTTGGGGGAAGCTGTCGGCCCTGGCTGCATGCCACCTCCGATCAGGGAGTGCAACGGTACCGGAATCGAACATGTGTTCGCAACCCCATCCGGGGTCTGGTTTTCGCGACTTCAACGAAACGCGTAAGCACGGCTCCCTCGATTCGATCCACCGCCACACAGGTTCGGCCCGGTCCCTCACCATCGACGCAATTCGGTTCAGATCGGCACCCGCCGTCACGCCGCGTTGGGACACACTGCGGCGATTCCGCGTCGGCAGAGAAAAGGACGAAACCCGGACTGCAACCCCGCGACTTTCTCGAGACGGTCAACCCACCGGTCCGGCCCGGCTAGTGCCTCGACCAGCGACCTTCGGGACGTCGATGCCGAGGCACTAGCTGCCTTGGGAGATCATGATGCAGACGCCTGTTTCATCACCGGACGCCATCGTGCAACCGTCGGTCACATTGATCGACGTGTTCCCGTCATTCGAGAACCACATTGTCGAGCGCACCTTCAGGTCGGCATCCTCGGTGGAGAAGCTGTTCCTCGCATAATCGCGCGACCCGGTCCAATCGTCGTAGAACTTCACAATGGCCTCGTAGTCGCCATTCGGATAAGAGATGCTCACCGTCACCGTGTCCGGCGCCGAGACCGAACCGTTGACCTCACCTCCGTCGGGAACCGGAATCGTCAGATTCTCCGGAAGCTCCCCACCACCGATGATCATGGTCCCGTCTTCGGACTCGACCTTGATCACGGTGTTGTCGCCCGAGCCGGACTGTTGTATGTCCACGCTGTCGCCACCGGCTTGCTCAATCACCTTCTCGGCGACCTTCTCGCTCACCTTCTCTGCCGCAGCGCCGCAGCCGGTCACTGCCACGGCGAACACCAGTACGGCCGCCGCTCCCATGAGTTTCTTCATCACACGTCCTTTCACGCTTTCTCCCACACGAGAGAGGCTATCCGAATGACCCGAGTCTGAGGAGCACTGTCTCGAGCCGTGGTCAACGATGGTCGGGCCGGTGGCACGCACGCGCAGACCCGCCGCTGTCGGCCAGATCCCCGCCTTTGGCAGGCCATGGCTCCAAGTTACCCGGCCACAAGAGCCGGGCGAATCCACGTCCCAGGATGCTGTCCCACACCCGAACCCGGCGCTCGTGGACAGGTTCCTCGTTGCCCCGAGCCTTGGGCTCAGGAACGGGGCGGGATGCTCACGAACGTCGGGGTCCTCGCGTTCTCTCCCGCCTTCGCGTACATTGCAGCGGTGATGGACGAACAACGCCGAGGAACCAGCACCTCGAACTTCGGGGTGAGCCGAAGGGAAGCGCACGACGCGAGTCCTTTCTATGACCGGTTCCATCCGCCGGAGATCTCCGACGATGACCGCGTCGAGATCGCGCCGGATCTCGACAGCGGCTGTTTCCTCGGCGACGCCCGCACGATGGAGGAGATCCCCGACCGTTCCGTCGCCTTGGTCGTGACGTCTCCCCCCTACTTCGCAGGGAAAGAGTACGAGGAAGAACTCGGCAGCGAGGGGGTACCAAGTTCGTACGTCGAATACCTGGAGCTCCTCCGGGAGGTCTTCGACGAATGCAAGCGTACGCTCGAGCCTGGAGGGCGCATCGCCGTCAACGTCGCGAACCTCGGACGCAAGCCGTTCAGAAGCCTCTCTTCCGATGTGATCACGATCCTCCAGGACGATCTCGGGCTGCTCCTGCGTGGAGAAATCGTCTGGCGCAAAGGCAAGGGGATGTCCGGATCCTGCGCCTGGGGATCGTTCGCAAGCGCCGCGAATCCGGTTCTGCGTGATACAAGCGAACGCATCGTCATCGCGTCGAAGGGCCGCTTCGACCGGGCTCGTAGCCGTGCCCGGCGAGCGAGCGAGGGACTCCCCTACGAAGATTCGCTCAGCAATGACGAGTTTCTCGAAGCGACACTGGATGTGTGGGAGATCCATCCCGAGAGCGCCCGCCGTGTCGGACATCCGGCGCCGTTTCCGATCGCACTCCCCGAACGGCTCATCAACCTCTACACGTTCGAAGGCGACCTCGTCCTCGATCCGTTCATGGGATCGGGAACGACGCTTGTCGCTGCTGCTCGAACCCGACGGCGCGGTGCCGGCTACGACCTGGACCCCGCATACGTGGCGATAGCCAGAAGGCGCATTGCCGAACGCTCGGACGAGCCGTCGCAGTATCGAGTGGTCGGAAAGAAACTGCTCGACATCGCCGAGGATGTGATCAGCGACGCCGGCTTCTCGATCGAAGAAAAGAACCGCCGTGTGAGCGGCATCACCGTCAGCTTCACCGCCCGCGGGTTGGATGGAGCGCCGTGGCTGATCGACGTTTCAGGAGGCTTCACCATCACCCCGAGCGGGCTGTCGACGACCGACGCCGTACTGCGCAGCCTCGGAAAGGCCGCCGCTCTCCGCAGAGAGAGCTCCCACATCCTCCTGTTGACCTCGCATCTCCCGAAGCGAGCGACCGAGCCGGCCCGGATCCTGCAAGCTGCACGAGGCGACCTCTTCGTCGACGCCCTCGAGATCCTGGACGATCAAACGCCCGCGACACTGCGCTCTCACGCCACCACCCACCCGTTCTCGTGACGTCTCATGGGAACTAACCGCATCGAGCGTCACGAGAACGGAAGGTCGATGCGAGATTTTCTCCAAAGTGCAGTTGAATCGGATCACACATGAAGTACCGAGCCCTTCTCGCCGCCGCAATTCTCACCCTGGCCGCCTGCACGGCACCGGCCGGCATCCCGACGAGCACCATGCCTGGTGCGACCTCGGCCGCGAGCACCGCGACCAGCGCGCCGGGCACCACGACCAGCGCGCCGTCGGCGATCACTTCCGGCACGACCTCCTGCGACAATCCGCCGGATGCGTTCCAGCCACTCTGTACCGCCTATCACATCATCACGACCAGCTACGTCGATCCCGTCGATGATTCCCGTCTGGCAGAGGGAGCCGCTCGCGCCATAACCGAGCATGAGGGTGAGCCGGGGGCAACCCCGCCGAACTCGCTGACGTGTGCACTCCCTTCGCCTGCTTTCGATCAGATGTGCAACGCGTTCGTGGAGGAAGAGCGCACAGATCCTGCACCCACCTCCGATCTCGTAGCGGCCGCAATCAGCGGAATGCTCCAATACGGACTCGACGATCCCTACAGCGTCTACTTCTCCCCGGAAGCACTCGCCCGGTTCCAGGAGGAGACGTCCGGACAGATCGAGGGTATCGGCGCTCTCGTGCGCCCGGAGGACACGAGCAGTCCGGAAGACGGCGCCTGCTCCACCATCTCGGATACCTGCCATCTCGTCATCGTCACTCCACTCAAGGGCGGGCCCGCCGAAGGCGCAGGCCTACGGTCCGGAGACATCATGACCACCGTCGATGGCGAGTCCATCGACGGATGGCTCGTCGATGAGGTGATCGCGGAGGTCCGCGGTCCTGCCGGAACCGATGTCACCCTCGGCATTCTGCGCGACGGGACTCTGATGGAATTCACGATCACGCGCGCCGCCATCGACATCCCGATCGTCTCATCGAGAATGATCGACGACTCGATCGGCTACCTCGAACTCACGATCTTCGCAACGAACGCACCCCACCAGGTGGACACGGCTTTGCGCGATCTCCTCGATGCGGGCGCGACCACCATCATCCTTGATCTTCAGCACAACCCGGGCGGCTCCCTGAACTCGGCGATCTTCGTTGCGAGCGAGTTCCTCTCCGACGGGTTGGTTCTGCGGACGGAGGCACCGGGAGATACCGAGGAGTACAAGGTCATCCCCGGCGGCGTGGCCACGGATCCGAGCATCGCGCTGTACGTGCTCGTCGACCGGGCGAGCGCCTCGGCATCCGAAGTCGTCACCGGCGCATTCATGGATGCAGGCAGAGCTACCGTGATCGGTGAGCACACGTTCGGCAAGAACACCGTGCAGCAGCAGTTCAACCTCGGCAACGGTGCAGCGCTGAAACTCACCGTGGCCCGCTGGGTGACGCCCAAAGGACACGACTACGGCAAGGTCGGGCTCACTCCGGACATCCTGATCGAGATCCCCGACGGGGCCGGCCCAGACTTCCTGCTCGACAAGGCACTCGAAATCATCCGCGGGTAAGACCCTCTGGTTTCTCGTCAATGGAAGCGTCGAATAGCGACGCCGGCATTGACAGGAAACGAGAGGTTGGTATCTGGTCAATGGAAGCGTCGAATAGCGACGCCGGCATTGACGAGAATCCTCAAGTGGGGAGACCCGTCGGACAAGCGACTCCCGTCCCACCGACCCCGCAATAGCCGCTCGGGTTCTTGGCCAGGTACTGCTGGTGGTACTCCTCCGCGTAGTAGAACTCACCTGCAGGGCGTATCTCGGTCGTGATCATCCCGTGCCCGGCAGCAGAGAGTTCCTGTTGGTAACGCCCGAGCGACTGCTGGGCTGCCGCCTTCTGATCGTCGCCGAACGTGTACACGGCCGATCGATACTGCGTGCCGACATCGTTGCCCTGGCGCATCCCCTGGGTGGGATCGTGCCCTTCCCAGAAGACCTGCAGCAGTTCGTCATAGGAGACCTTGTTCGGATCGAACACGACCTGGACAGTCTCTGCATGACCCGTCGCACCGCTGCAGACCTCTTCATAGTTGGCGTTCGGAGTGAACCCGCCCGCATACCCGACCGACGTGCCGTAGACGCCGGGGAGCTGCCAGAACATCCGCTCGGCTCCCCAAAAACAGCCCATCGCGAAGAGCGCTCGCTGCATCCCCTCGGGGAACGGCGGCGTCTGTCGCGTGCCGAGCACGTAGTGGCGCTCAGGCACCTGCATCAGAATGGCTCGGCCGGGGAGAGCGTCTTCTCGGGACGGCATTGTCGGCGGTCGACGGATCATGCCGCGAGGCTACGCCGAACACACCCCTATATATCGTCCCGCTCGGCGCGTAGGTTGTGAACATGACACCACAACGCTCATTCACCCCGGCCCTGTTCAGTTTCTTGCGGGACCTCGAAGCCAACAACGATCGCGCTTGGTTCAGCGCCAACAAGCAGCGCTACGAGCGCGCGGTGCGACAGCCGGGCCTCCGGTTCGTCGACGACTTCGCTCCACATCTCGCCAAGATCAGCCCGCACTTCGTTGCGGATGCACGTGCGAACGGTGGTTCGATGTTCCGGATCTATCGGGACATCCGATTCTCGCGGGACAAGAGCCCGTACAAGATCAACACCGGTTTCCAGTTCCGTCACGAAGCCGGCAGAGACGTTCACGCCCCCGGCTTCTACCTCCACCTCGAGCCCGGAGCCGTGTTTGCCGGAGTGGGACTTTGGCGCCCGGACGCAACGACGGCGCGATCGATTCGCGAGGCGATCGCCGAAGATCCGACTCGCTGGAAACGAGTAACCCGCTCCAAACGGTTCTTGGACGTCTACACCCTCGAGGGCGACTCCCTCAAGCGCCCACCCCGCGGATTCGACCCCGAGCACCCCCTGATCGACGATCTGAAACGCAAGGATTTCATCGCGTCGACCCAGCTCACCCAGAAGGCCGTCACCTCCGAAGGCTTCCTCGACACCTACGCGAAGCTCTGCCGCACCGCCGCGCCCTTCATGGAGTTCCTCTGCGACGCGGTCGGCGTCCCCTTCTGAGAATCCCGAACCCAGGGCTCAGGGGGGTCGCCACGACCCCTCTGGGTTCGCCGAAACGGGGGCCGGCCTGCAGGTTCCGCGGAGCCTGGACCGAGGCCCACCCGATGTCGGAGGTCCCCGGCGGCCTCAGGCGGAGAGCCAGGCCGGTGCCTGCTCGAGAAGAAACTCGCTGATCTCCTTACAGCGATCCAGAACATCGCAGAGATGCACCTGGGCCACATAGATGTCGCGAACGGACACCTCCACTTTTCCGGTAATCGCAAGACTCCGTTGAGGAGCATCGGTCACCGATGCGAACGAATCGATGGCCGACACCTCGACCGGAAGCACCGTTCCGGCGACCCCGGCGAGGTCGGTGGCCAACACGAGCAGGTCTGGAGGTGACGGAAGTGGTGGCAAGACCCAGTTGAAGTGCAGCGGAAGATGAAAAACGTCTTCGGGATCGGTTTCGTCCTGTAGCACTCTGTCCTCGAAGGCAAGCACGACCCGAGGATCGACCTCCAGCGCCATGTGAAGATCGAGCGGACCTCCACAGGCGTTCTCCGGGTGCAGATCCACTTCCCATTGCTGCCCGAGTGAATACGTTTCAATGAAATGACGCTCATCGTGCACATGGAAGCCATGCTCGATCGCATGCATCTTCTCACTCGCGACGAACCCGTCGATGTCGATGACAGCCATGCGCGCCAAGGTTCGCACACCTGGAGCACTACTGCAATGGCGCCGACCCGAAGAACCGTGTTCCTTGTCGATTTCCGGTTCAGCGCACAGGCAGACCGAGCGCCCTGGAAATCACGAGTCGTTGAATCTCACTCGTTCCCTCACCGATCTCGAGGACCTTCGCATCACGGTAGAAGCGCGACACCGGAGACTCGTCCATGTACCCGGAGCCCCCGAAGATCTGCACCGCGTCGCGCGTCGCCGCCACGGCGGCCTCGCTCGCGTAGAGCTTCGCCATGGCCGCAGCCTTCCGATACGAACGGCCCACGCTCTTCAACCATGCCGCCTTATAGGTCAACAACCGGGCCGCCTCTACCGCGACCGCCATGTCGGCCAGCTTGAACGCCACTGCCTGATTCGCACCGATCGGACGCCCGAATGCCATGCGCTCTTTCGCGTATGCACCCGCAAGGTCCAGACAGCCTTGGGCGACACCAACCGACATCGCGGCGATCGCGATCCGGCCCTCGTCGAGGATCCGTAGGAACTGCTGGAATCCCCTGCCTCGCTCACCCAGCAGATTCTCCGCCGGAACCCGACAGTCGACGAACGTCAGACCGTGGGTGTCGGAGGCTCTCCACCCCATCTTGTCGTAGGCAGGGTCGACCGTGAACCCCGGAGCTCCTGCCGGCACGATGATCGAACTGATCTCGTCGGGCCCGGTCTTGGCCGTCACCGTGACGAGCGAGGTAATCGGAGTTCCGGAATTGGTGATAAAGGACTTCGAACCGTTGATCACCCACTCTTCCCCGTCGAGCACGGCCTTGGTCCGGGTACCGCCGGCGTCCGATCCGGCATCCGCCTCGGTCAGCCCGAACCCTGCGAGGGCCGTCCCTGCCACGAGGTCGGGGAGCCAGCGGCGCTTCTGCTCGTCGGTGCCGAACTGGTAGATCGGGCTCGCCCCCAGCTCCACCCCTGCCTCCAAGGTGATGGCCATCGACTGGTCGACCCTCGCCAACTCCTCGATCGCGATACACAGCGTCGTGAAGTCTGCATCTGCACCACCGTATTCCTCGGGGAAGATGAGACCGAACAGTCCCAGGTCGCCCATCTTGCGGACGACGTCGAGCGGGAATGAGTGGTTGCGATCCCATTCCTCGGCGTGCGGAGCGATCTCCTGCTCTGCAAACTCCCGAACAACCCTCCGGAAGGCTTGCTGTTCTTCGGACAGTTCGAACTCCATACCGCCTCCTCCTTGCACCGGCGCACTCTACGACATGGACCGTGCCGGCGCGCGAACCGGCTATCCCCTCGGCAACACCTCGACCATCCCAGCAGGTGTCTCGGCTGTCAAGGTCACAACCTCACCCCATTCGATCGGCCAGGCCATCACGATCGTGCCTCGACGCGGGAACCCGACGATCTCATGACCATCGACGGTACGAGCCGTCACCTTGGTGATCTCCCCGGGAGCGACAAGGAGCCCCTCGGCGAAAGGGTCGAGCAGCGTCTGAGTGATCTCGACCTGATCGGTCTCACAAATGCCCGATCCGACATCGCCCCGGATCGCGATAACGCAGTCCGAACCGTCCTCGGATCGGTACCGCAGAAGATCGTACCGACCCGCCGGGGTATCGACAGATCCAACCATGTCGGCAGAGCCGGGTTCGAACTCGCCTATCCACTGTTCGGCGATGATCTCGGCCTTGTCACCCACACCAGATCCCGGGTGAACCTCGACGATCAGGACGCCATCGGTGGACGTTGTCGTCGAACGAGGTATCGAGGCCGGTTCGGTGTCAGTCGTGGAAACCGTCGGTTGCTCGGCGAGGGTCGTGTCCACGGCGGCGACGCCGGTCGATGCCGTCGATGTCGTTTGCGTGTCTCCACCGGTCTGACTGCACGCCGTAGTGAGGATGACGGCGGCGGCCAGCAATCGTATGCCTCTCGAGATCTTCATACCGCCACTGTACGCCGGCATCGAGGGACGGCGCACCTGATTGATGATCAGTCCCCGACCGTGTCCTCACCCTCGGTGGTCTCCGCAAGATCCTGTGACATCCACGTGTGGGCACCGGCAAAGATCCCGGCACCTGCCGGGATCCAATAGGCGATGACCCTGTAGACGAGGATCGGACCGAGACTCACCGAGGGGGACACTCCGAACAGCGCAAGCACTCCGACGAGCCCCGCTTCGATCACTCCGAGGCCACCGGGAGATCCGGGAAGGCCGCCGACGAGGTGCGCAACTCCATACACGACGAAACCCCGAACCGGGGAAAGGTGAATGCCGAAAGCGCTCAGCACGAGAAGCATCGAGCCGGCCTCGGTCCCCAGGCGGACCATCAGCAGCCCGACTTCGAGCAGTGTCACCCGACGGTCGACTGCAGTCGGTCCGATGAGGCGGCGTAGGCGCTGCGGCAACCGGCGCGTGATCGAGTGCATCCAGCGAGGCCCGCTGAGCAGAAGGGCACCGGCGGCAACGCCCGAGATCCCGATCGTCACGACCCCCGCATTGACCGCCAGGCCGAGCCCGGCTGCACGGGCCCAAAGAATCGCACCTCCGGTGCCCAGGAGCAGCCCTCCATAGGTGAGCACCGTCGTTCGAAGTGCCGCACCGGCCGTTCCGGGTACTTCGTCACGAACGGTCCATGCCATTGCAGCGGGAGTAAACGCGCCTCCCGCCGGGATCAACCGCGCGACTCCACTCGCAACGAGGGCGGCGCGCACTGCATCACGAAAACCCAGATGGAACCCTCCCGCTCGCACGGCGACCTTGAACATACCGGCGAACGCGCCCTTCGCCGCGAACTCCACACCCAGGGCCCCGACCAGCAGCAAGACGCTCGAGCTGTCGATGCTGGGGAGATGCGCCTTCTCACCGAAGAATCGTGCAACGGCCAAGTACAGCACCAGCCCAAACGCCAGAAATACGAGAATGCCCCTGCCGGCAAGCAGCCGGCGCATCACAAAGCGCCTCGACGGGCGTGCATCTCGCATGCTCGAACGCTACTCCATGGAGGAAGGAAGCCTGCTGAGCCTCGGCACGGCGACGTGTTTCGCCGGCGGTCGCTCACTCATCCAGCCCGTCGTTCTCTTCCGGCTCCACGAAGCTCCCGCCGGCCGGAGGCGGTCATGCCGCCCCAGACCCCTGAGGTCATACGGAACTCGAAGGCGTACGAAAGGCATTCATCACGCACCCGACAGCCTCCACAGATCGCCTTGGCACGCATCGACGACGCATCTTCTCCGGGAAAGAAGACATCTGGGTCCATACCGACGCACGAGGCGTCGCGACGCCAGCCTTCGGATGTCGAGTCTAGGAGTGGATGCACACTGACCCCCGAACATCTGTTCCCTGATAATGCTACCCCCGTCCCGGATTTGTAGTCTCTGCTGATGCGATTCCCCGATTATCAGGGCGGCGGGCTCGTCAACCTCGTCGCCGAAGTCGAGCGAAGGCTCACCGGTACCGCGCCTTCACCCGGGCTGTCCCAACACCTCGCCTCCACCTTCCCCGAGGCGCAGAGCTACATACTCGTGCTGTTCGACGGGCTCGGAGACCTTCAGCTCGAACATCCCGACGCCAAGGCACTTCTCGCATCGCGAGTCGGAGCTCTGGACGCCTCCTTCTCCACCCAGACAACCGTGAACACGTCCACGCTCGCCACCGGACTTCCACCTTCACAACACGGACTGATCGCATACCAGCTCCGCCTGGACACGTCCGTGCTGAACACCATCTACTGGTATCTGGATGACGGGAAGGCCTGCGACGCCGATCCGGCGACCTTTCTCCCTGTCCCGAATCTGGCCGAGCGGCTTGCACACGCCGGGCGCCGGGTAGTGGCAACCGAACCCGAGGCGTTCCTCGAAAGCCCTCTCGATCGTATGCTCTACCGCGGATCCACGGTGGTGGGAGTTGCAGACGCGGGTGTTGACACGGCCCTGGATGCCGTGCAGACACCCGGCACGCTGGCACTCGTCTACCTGCCACACGTGGATGCCGCCGGACACACGGCTGGACAAGGCTCGGATCTGTATGCGGAAGCCGTTCGCCATGTCTCCGAGGTCTGGAGCGAGATCATCGCCCGGCTTCCTCGAGGAGTTGCAGCCGTCGGAACGGCCGATCACGGACATGTCGACATCGCCGACGACCATCGCATCGACCTCCCGCAGCTCGATGACCTGATCCTGTACGGCGACAACCGCGTGGTCTACGTCTCGGGCCCGGCGTCGGCAGGGGCGGACCTTGCTCGATCCCTCCCTGCCACATGGGTCCCCGTCTCGCGGCTCGAAGGGATCTGGGGTCCTGAGCCCTACCATCCCCGATTCGCCGAACGGCTACCGGATGGCCTCCTGATCGCCGACGACGGATACGCTCTGGTTCCTTATGGAACTGTCGACACGATGGTCGGCCACCACGGTGGAGTCACGGAGGCAGAGCTGAGGATTCCGCTGCTCATCGCTTCGTGAGCCGAACCTCTCTCGCAGTACGCTTCTCACATGGCATACGAGAAACTCCGTGCAGCAGTCGATCAGCAGTTCAACACGATCCGTCAGGGCCTCGAAGACCTCACCACCGTCCCCTCCGTGAGTGCACCAGGTTTCGATCCGGGCAACGTTCGCATCTCGGCCGAAGTCGTCGCCGGTCTCCTTCGGGACGCGGGGTTTCCCGACGTGCGGCTTCTGGAGTCCGAGGGCGCTCATCCTGCCGTCTTCGCCCACTACCCCGCCCCGGCGGGAGCACCCACCGTGCTGCTGTATGCCCACCATGACGTGCAGCCGCCCGGAGACGAATGCGGGTGGACGTCTCCTCCGTTCGAGCCCGTCGAGCGTGATGGTCGTATCTACGGCCGCGGTATCGCAGATGACAAGTCGGGTGTGCTCATGCATGTGGGAGCGATGCTCGCCCATCAGGGGAAGCCGCCGGTTGGAGTCAAAGTGATCATCGAGGGCGAAGAGGAGATCGGCTCGCTACATCTCGAGGATTTCCTGCACGAATACCAACAACTGTTCAGCGCCGATGTGATCGTGATCGGGGACTCGGGAAACTGGAAGGTCGGTGTGCCGGCCCTCACCACTTCGCTTCGCGGCCTTGTCGATTGTGTGATCGAGATACGCACGGCCGATCATGCGCTGCACAGTGGAGAGTTCGGCGGACCGATCCCCGACGCTCTCACCGTTCTCGTCCGTACGCTTGCCACGTTGCATGACGAGCAAGGGAACGTCGCCATCCCGGACCTCGTATCGTCTGATACCGCCGATCCGCTCGATCTCACCGAAGTCGAGTTTCGCGCGCAGGCCGGCGTCGTCGATGGTCTCGAGTTGATCGGAGAGGGCAGCATCACCTCGCGACTGTGGACCATGCCGGCGATCTCCGTCCTCGCCATCGACGCTCCGTCCGTGGACGAGGCGATCAACGCTCTCGTTCCGGTCGCACGAGCGAAGGTGAGCATGCGCCTCGCTCCAGGCCAGAGCCCGTCCCACGCCATGAAGGCACTGGTCGATTATCTGGAATCGCACGTACCGTGGGGCGCCCGGGTAACCGTCACTCCGGGCGCTTCAGGCGAGGCATTCGCTCTCGCAACGGAGGGTCCCCACTTCGACATATACCGTGCTGCCATGCGTGAGGCCTGGGGCACCGAACCGGTGAACATGGGTGTCGGCGGCTCGATTCCGTTCGTCGCAGCGTTCTCGGAGAGCTTTCCCGAAGCAACGATCGTGCTCACCGGCGCACAGGAGCCCGAAAGTCGGATCCATGCGCCAGACGAGAGCCTCGATCTCGGAGAACTCCGCCGATCGGTCCTGGCCGAAGCCATCGTCCTGGAACTGCTCGCGACGCAGTGAGCCGTCAGCTCCGAGCTGTCAGCGCCCGGTGGGAGCCGCTTCGTCCGCCCCGCTGGTCCTGTGTCGACCCGAGGCGACGATTCGAAGCACCGAGTACGTGATACGAGGCGCCGCCAAGGCCGGCCCCCCTTACACCGAGCCCGCGAACCCGCCCTGACGCCATGCTTCGTACACGACGACAGACACGGCGTTCGCGAGATTGAGACTTCTGCGGTCGGGCAGCATCGGGATCCGCAGCACCTCGTCCGCCTGATCGAGCACGTCCTCGGGAAGTCCGACCGACTCGGGTCCGAACAGCAGCGCGTCATCACTCCGGTAGACCACATCGGTGTATCGAAGCTTCCCTACGCCCGAGTAGGCGAGCAGGCGGTGCGGCTCGGCGGCGGCAAGATACGCTTCCAGGCTCTCGTGAACATCGACGCTGGCCCATTCCCGATAGTCGAGCCCCGCCCTGCGTAGACGCCGCTCGTCGAGGGTGAACCCGAGTGGCTCGACCAGATGCAGGTGAATCCCCGTGTTGGCGCTCAGACGCATCAGATTGCCGGTGTTCGGTGGAATCTCAGGATGGAAAAGGATCACGTCGAGCATCAGAACAGTGTTGGCCGATCCGATTCGAGCCCGCGCAGTTCGTCGTAGTCGAGTTCGACGGTCACGATCCCCCTCGCCTCGGCCAGTACCTTTGCCTGCGGCTTGACGATCTGCGCCGCAAAGATTCCCCGGACTTCCCCGAGTCGCTTGTCACGGCGGAGGCGCTCCACGTAGCGAACGAGTTGCTCGACCCCGTCGATCTCGCCTCTCCGTTTGATCTCCACCGCTACCGCGTTCCCCTCTCGATCGGAACACAGCAGGTCGACGGGCCCGATGTCGGTCGGGTACTCCCGACGGATCAACACCAGTCCCTCCTCCAGAACCCCTGGGCGCTCTGCAAGCAAGACCTGAAGGTGACGCTCCACACCGTCCTTCTCCAGGCCGGGGTCCGTCCCCATCTCGAAGTCTTGGTCGGAGAAGATCTCCTCGAACGTGATGACGAGACGTTCCCCCTTCGGGTTGGTGACCGTCCAGATGCCGTCTGTCTCTTGAATGAAGTTGGGAGCATTCATCCAGTTGAGCGGCTTGTAGGCGCCGCCGTCGGCATGAACGGCGACACACCCGTCGGCCTTGACCATGACGAGTCGAGTCGCTGAGGGAAGGTGGGCGGTGAGCCGTCCCTCATAGTCGACGCTGCACCGTGCGATCACCAGTCGCATCGCGGTGCAGCGTACCAGTGTGTCCATCGACTGCTCTTCGTCGAGAGGGTGGCACAATGCGTTGATGCGCGACCGAACCGCCAAATACCTCTCCGCCTTTCACGCCGCCGCATTTCACGTCACGCGAGGACGGATGGGACGCAGGCTCGTACAAAACGACATCCTGCTGCTCACGACCAGCGGCCGGAAGAGCGGCCGTCCACACACCGTACCGCTCCTGTATCTGCGCGACGCCACAGCGCTCGTCGTCATCGCTTCGTGGGGTGGACGCCCCACCAATCCTGACTGGTACGAGAATCTCATGACTTCTCCCCACGCGACGGTCGAGCTTCCCGGAGGGCAGACCCTCGACGTGTCGGCACGCACGGCAACACCCGAGGAGCGAGCTTCGTGGTGGCCGAGGATCACCGACGCCTACGCCGGATACATCGCCTACCAGTCCCGGACGGACCGAGAGATACCGGTGGTGTTCCTCACCCCGACGACGTAGGAGATCATCGAGCACTCGGCGGCGCCCTCCTGGAGGACTGTGCCTCGCTCATCGACAGCACCAGCCGCTGGGCTCGCCCCGCAATCTTGCTTCGACCTGAAGGTGCGATCCGGAGCACGAAGTACCGGGAAACCCGGCCCGGCGAGCGAAGCAAGCCACCGATCCCAGGTGCCGGCATCACCCGGCAGACTTGTGGAGCCGGACGATCGTTCCCTCACGGAACAGCACAGGCACCCGAAGGCCCATCGCCGCGTACACACTCGGCGGAACCGAAATGTCGGCGACGTAGAGTTCACCCACCTGAGATGCACCGAGCAACCCGACCTTCGGGAGCGCCAGTGCCAGGGTGGCGGTCGCGTCGATACACGGATCGCCTGCTTCGCCACTCGTCACGTTCAACCCACTCGGCGTGTCCAGCGAGAGCACCGGCCGTCCCTTCGCCCACCGAATCAGCTCGGCGGTTCTGCCCCTCGGATCGCCCCGGAGGCTATATCCGATCAGGGCGTCGATAACGAGATCGGCGTCGGGCGGGTCGGCTTCGAATCTCACACCCATTTTCCGCAAGATCTCAAACTGGATCCTCGGCACCTCGCCAAGGCGGTCCGGCGCCGTCGCTGTCACCACACCGACCTTGCTCCCCCGATTGGCCAGATGGCGCGCCGCCACGAGACCGCCGCCCCCGTTTCCTCCCGTCCCTGCCAGCACGGTCACCGTGCCGGGCCGGAATCTTTCGATGGCGAGCTCGGCGAGGTTCCTCCCCGCGTTCTCCATCATCTGGACGAGAACGATCCCGAGGTCCTCGATCATCACACGGTCGACCTCTCTCATCTGGGCCTCGGTGAGTGCAGGGACCGTCCGTAGATCAACTTCCGGAAGCATGAGCTCTCCTCGCTCTCACATGAGTTGGGGGCGCATGGCCAACCTACTCACGCGAGAACGGAAACGGGGGTGCCGTTCGATGGTTGAACGGAGGTGGCCGAGAAATCCCCTCCAACAACGGACCGGATCTGCCAAGCTGCGAACTCGACGAGGGGAGGGGCCAGGTGCCTTCGGTGACCGTCGACAACCTGAGCAAGACGTTCAAGGTGCCGGTGCGCGAGGAAGGGTTCCTCAACTCGCTCCATTCACTGTTCCGTCGTGAGTACCGCCAGGTCGAGGCGGTCCGGTCGGTGACGTTCGACCTCGAACGAGGCGAGGTCGTCGGCTTCCTGGGACCCAACGGTGCCGGGAAGACGACCACGTTGAAAATGCTGTCGGGACTCCTCTACCCGACCGCCGGCCACGCCCACGTGATCGGCTTCGACCCGTCCCGACGCGACCCCGAATTCCTCACCCAGGTGGCACTCATCATGGGGAACCGCAACTCCCTCCAGTGGGACCTTCCGGTGGCCGACTCCCTCGACGTCCGCAAGGCCATCTACCGGATCCCGACCGCCGACTACCGCCATCGGCGGGAGCGGTTCACCGAGCTGCTGGACGTCGGCGACCTCCTCACCAAACCGGTCCGCAATCTCTCCCTGGGCGAGCGGATGAAGGTGGAGATTCTCGCCGCCCTCCTGCCCGCCCCATCCGTGCTCTTCCTCGACGAACCCACCCTAGGCCTCGACCTTGCCATGCAGAGGAGGATCCGCGAGTTCGTTGCCGAGTACGCCGCCGAGGAGGGGGCGAGCATCCTGCTCACCAGTCACTACATGGCCGACGTCACCGCCCTCTGCGAGCGGGTGATCGTCATCCACCGCGGCTCCCTGCTGTTCGACGGCGACCTCGCCGAACTCTCCCGACGGTTCGGCGCCGAGAAGACGATCACCGTGACCGTCGGCGGTGACCTGCCCGAGATGAGCGCCTACGGAACCGTGCGCGAGACCTCCCCCGGCGAAGCCGTA
This sequence comes from Actinomycetota bacterium, assembly GCA_013152275.1. Classification (NCBI taxonomy): domain Bacteria; kingdom Bacillati; phylum Actinomycetota; species Actinomycetota bacterium. The sequence goes on from JAADGS010000058.1 coordinate 51,239, forward strand.
CTGTCGGTTCCTCGCTCCGAGGTGGCGTCGACGGCGGCCCGTCTCCTCGCCGACCTCGACGTGCTGGACCTCGCCATCGAGGAACCGCCCATCGAGGACGTGATCGAGCAGACCTTCGCCGCCGGCGATGCCGCCGCAAGCCGGCAGGAGGAGTCGTGAGGAACCTCCTCCCTGTGTACGCGATCGAGGCGCGCCTCTCGATGCAGCGACAGTTACAGTACCGGGGCGCCGCGTTCGTGAGCATCCTCGGTTTCCTGGTCGAGCCGATCGTGTACCTCATCGTCTGGCGGACCGTCACCAGCCAAACCGGAGCGATCAACGGCTACGGCGTCACCGAGTTCACCTCCTACTACATCGTCTGGACCCTTGTTCGCGTGTTCAACCTTGCCCTCGCCCCCGGGGCGTGGGACTGGTGGGTACGGTCCGGAAGAATCGCCAACGACCTCCTCCACCCGGTGGACCCCTACCACCGCAACCTGGCGGGCATGGCCGGGGCCAAGATCGTATGGATCGCCGCCTGGGTGCCGGTGGCGCTCTTCCTCGGTATCCTCTTCCACCCCAGCCTCTCACCCACCCCCCTGCAGATCGTCACCTTCTTCGCCGCCGCCTGGATCGGCTACGTCATCCGCTTCAACATCCTTTGGGTGTTGGGCCTCGTCAGCTTCTGGACCACTCGCGCCGAGGCGCTCGTGGAGGTGGTGATCGCCCTGGAGCTGCTGCTGTCCGGCCGACTCGTACCGATGGCGGTCATGCCCGAGTGGGTACAGCGGATCTCGGCGTGGATGCCCTTCAAGTGGACGTTCCAGTTCCCTATCGAGGTACTCATCGGGCAGGTCCCAACCGCCGAGATCTGGCGGGGACTGGGGATGCAACTGGTGTGGGTGGCCATAGGCGGCGCGGCGATCCTCCTCGTGTGGCGGCGGGCGCTGCGCCGATTCACAGCGGTGGGAACATGAGCCGGCTGCGTCACTCCCTCCGGATCACACTGATTCACTGGCGCCTCGGCGTCCAGTACGAAGTGCAGTACCGGCTGAACTTCGCTCTTCAACTCGTCCGGTCGGCCGTTCGACTCGTCACCGGAGTGGTGGCCATCCAGATCGTGTTCAGCTACACGACGAGCCTGGACGGGTGGCAGGAACCGGAGCTGTTGGCGGTGCTCGGTGTCCACATTCTCCTGGGTGGCGTCATGGCGACCTTCGTCCTCCCGAACATGTACCGGTTCCGATACGAGGTGCACCAGGGTGAGCTCGACTACGCGCTGATCCGCCCGGTGGACTCCCAGCTCTTCGTGTCGACGCGTCAGATCTCGTTCTGGAACACGGTGGATATCGCCGTCGGCGTGGTGGTGCTCTCCTGGGCGCTCACCGGGCTCACGGGGCGCATCGGGGTCGAACAGGTGCTCCTGTTCGCCATCGGCCTGCTGTGCGGCGCGGCGATCCTGTATGGGGTGTGGATGGCGTTCACCACCACGGTCTTCTGGCTGATCGACCTACAGGACATGGACTCGATCATCACCGGGCTGTACGAAGCGGGACGCTGGCCGATCCGCATCTACCCGCTGTGGCTGCAAGGGACCTTGACGGCAGTGGTGCCCCTCGGCGTGGCGATCACCGTCCCCGCCGAGGCGCTCACCGGCCGGCTCACCCTATCGGCGATGGCCGTCCTGGTTGTCGTGGCCGTACTCGCCGTTGCGGGCAGCCGGGCCCTGTGGCTGTACGGAGTCCGCAACTACTCGGGTGCCTCCGCCTGAACAATCCCGTTCCTGCGCGGGTTGGGGGACGCATGGCCAACCTACTCACATGAGAACGGAAACGGGACCATTACCCCGACAGGACTGGACCCTTCCACCACGCTCGGATTGTCCTCATGCACGACGGGTCCGCCACATGCCAACCTGACTCGGCTCGGGTGTGCCACAGGAGTGGGCGCACTCGACCGCCGCCTCGGGACGTGTTCTGGGACAGGCGCAACGCCTCCGTTCACCTCTTCGCTGCCCCGGTTACCACATGATTCCGACATTGTGCTGCCAAAACACATATACTGCACGTGGAGAGTGCTGATGGCCTCGCGAGAAGCCGGAGCCTAACCAGGGACGCGGTGCCTGACCACAGCCTCTCCGCCGTCACGGCAAGGGGCGGACGACCCGGACGTCGGTCCGGGTCGTCACGCGTCCCCGCTGAATGAAGCAACGGGCGTCGTTGCGTTCAATTGTATTGACTATTCATATTGATTGAATACGATCCGCATATGGAAGACGTCTACCTCATCAACGACCTCGAGACGTTGCGCACCATCGGGAACCCGACGCGCATGGCCATCCTCGAGTTGCTGTACCAACCCCGGTCGGTCACCGACATCGCCAGACGCCTCGGCGTGCCTCGAACGCGCCTCTATCACCACATCAACCTGCTCGAGGAGAAAGGGATCATCCGGGTGACCGAAACCCGCAAGGCCGGCCCGATGACGGAACGTATCTACGAGGCAAGCGCGAAGTACTACCGCCCCGGCCCGGATCTCCTCGCCTCAGGAACGCTGCAGGAACGAGCCCAAGCAGTCGTTTCCACGGTCCTCGACACGACCAGGGCAGACCTGTACCGCTCGATTCTGGACGGCGTCGTTTCGCTCGACCGCCGTGACACTCAACGCCATCTGAGCCTTGGACGCGTCGTGGGCAGAATCTCCAAGGCACGGTTCGAGGAGTTCGTCACCCGCCTCGAAGACCTCTCTCGGGATTTCGAGGATGAAGACGGGGACGGCGAGCCGTTTGCCTTCACGTGGGTGCTCTACCCCACTGCACGAGATGTGTCTTGAAGGCGTTCAAGGAGCTCCTTCGAACCCGCGACTTCCGGCTGCTGTGGAGCGGCCAGGTGGTCTCCAACTTCGGTGACGCTCTCACGAGTCTCGCACTCTTGCTGACCGCGGAACATCTCACAGGCTCCGTTGCCGCAGTAGCGACGACGGCGATCGCCATCGCCCTCCCCCAGCTGTTCTTCGGCCTGATCGCCGGCGTGTATGTCGATCGCTGGAACCGCAAGCATGTCATGGTCGTATCCGACATCATCCGGGGCGTGCTCGTTCTCGGCTTCCTGTTCGTGACGACGCCAGGGCACATGTGGCTGCTCTACGTCGTCGCCTTTGCCCAAGCGACGATCGGGACACTCTTCACACCTGCTCGCATGGCAATCCTGCCAGAGATCATTCCGGAGAAACACCTGCTGTCCGCCAACTCGATCGCCCAGTCGAGTCGGGTGATCTTCAACCTCCTCGGCACCGCGGCGGCAGGTCTCATCGCCGGCCTGGCCGGCAGCGTCACTCCGGCGTTCATCATCGACAGCGGCACGTTCCTGGTCTCCGCATTCCTGGTTTCTCATCTCGTGGCCGGCCCGGCGCCCGAACGTGCCGAACCATCCTCTCCCCTGTCGATGTGGAGCGAACTCACCGTCGGTCTGCGAGTGCTCGCAGATTCGCGCGTGCTCAAGGGAGTGCTCATCGGCGGGGGGATCGTGATGTTCGGACTGGGGGCCGTCAACGTGCTCCTCGTGCCCTTTGTGGTCGGCATCCTCGAGGTTCCTGCAACATGGTTCGGTGCCCTCGAGGGCTCTCAGGTCACGTCGATGGTCCTGAGCGGAGCCCTCGTGGTGGTCCTCGCCACCAAGTTCCGCCCAACGAACCTGATCAGCGCGGGTCTCGCCGGGACAGGCCTGGTCGTCGCCTCGATGGCCCTCGCCGGAACCGTGTGGCACTTGATGCTTGCACTGTTTGCAGTGGGCTGGTTCGTGACCCCGTTGCAGGCTTCGATCGCGACGCTCTTCCAGTCCGAAGTCGAGGCCGAGAAGCGCGGTCGCGCAGGCAGTGCACTCAACACCGTCATGACGGGCGCGCAAGTGGCATCCATGGCGCTCGCCGGAGCGTTCGCCGCCGCCGTCGGGGTCCGCGGCGTGTTCGTCGCGGCCGGCGCCATCGCCCTTCTCGCAAGTCTGGTCACCGTCCAACTCTTCCGGGGCATCCCCCTCGCCGCCATGGGCGCAGTCGAGATCGGCTCCCGTGCGTCGAGTGAGCCAGAGGGAACGCAATCGTGATGGAAACCGGATCCGAGAAGGTCGCCTGACTCTTTCATCCAGGCAACCACCGCATCGGGGGTCCGATCATGCCTGGCGCCGGCCGCGACGATCCCATGGCGACACGCTCAGCAACATCCAGGCAGTCTGAGGCGATCAACGCTCATACGGCTCACACGAGGCGAGGCTGTCTCGATGTGGCCACGAGCAGAGCCGGGGCAGACCGACGCTCTCCCTTATGCCGGCCGGGGGCGCGTGGAATGGCGTAGCCGATACCCTGGGACGGTGGCCCTACATGTCTTCGGTCTGTTTGGTTGGCAGCCACAGGATGTAGGTGCTGATGGCGACCGCCAGGAGAACGAGACCGATCCGGACGCCGGTGTATTCGATCACCCACACGATCGAAACCGTGAATGTGAGCGCGATCGCGGTGATCGCGAGAGCCTTGGCCCGGACGCTGAACCCCCGTCCCGCCCGCCAGTCGCGAATCAGCGGGCCGAACAGACGATGATCCACGAGCCACCTGTCGAAACGGTCGGAGGATCGAGCGAAGAAGAACCCCGCCAGGATGACAGGAAATGTGGTCGGAATCAGCGGCAGCACCACTCCCACGACTCCGAGAGCGAGGAAGAACATGCCAAGCACCCGATAGACGATTCGGACAAGACGGCTGGGATGTACTTCGGCCACCGCCAAACCCTACCGGACGGTGGAGACCGACCCGATCCAGACCTCGAGTATGCGACCCTCGGCGTTTTCACTAGCCTCGCTGATCATGCCGGATCGTGATCGCGTTCATCGTACGTGGCTGCATTCTCAGCGGCCCGTTCCGAGGATCTTCATTTCTCCTGTGCTGCGGTTCATGCAG
>JAADGS010000059.1 GCA_013152275.1 Actinomycetota bacterium
CGCCTATCGTCTGGTCCCCCGGGCGGGGCTGGATGGCTGACGATCCCCCTGTCGCCGAACCCAGGGCTCAGGGGGGTCGCCACGACCCCCCTGAGCCCTGGGTTCGACGACAGGGGGATCGTCACCCATCCAGCCCTGCCCGGGGGACCAGACGATAGGCGTCATAGACGCCCTCGATGCCGCGCAGCGCGTCGATGAGACGATCGACCTGTCCAGGGTCGGAGAGCTCCACCTCGTACCGCAGGACAGCCGTTCGATCTTTGCTCGTCGTCGATGAGGAGGCCCGAATGTCACCACCGATGTCGGAGATCCGTTCGGTGACGTCGCGTAGCAACCGGGGACGGTCGAGAGCTTCGATCTGGATCCACACCGAGAAACGGCCGACTCTCTCAGGAGCCCAACTGACATCGATCATCCGTTCTTTCCCCAGTGACGCGATATTCGTGCAGTCCGAGCGATGCACGGACACGCCTCGTCCGACGGTGACGAATCCGACGATGTCATCTCCGGGCAACGGTGCGCAGCACCGGGCGATACGCACCCATACGTCGTCGAGCCCCTCGACGATCACCCCGACGCCCGTGTCCGGTCTCGGTCTCACCGGCGGAGGTTCGGGAACCGCCAATTCCACAGCTTCTTCTTCTTCGGGGCGGGCAAGACGCAGAAGACGTGCGACCACGGTCGATCCGGACACGGTTCCCTCGCCCACGGCCACAAACAGTGACTCTATGTCTCGCTGCCCCAGGCGCTCGGCCACGGAGGCGAGAAGCTCGTCCCTACGCTTGGCGTGCAGTCCAAGACCCTCCTTGCGCAAGAGCGAGAGGACCGCCTCGCGCCCATCGGTCAGCGCCGCTCCTCGGCGTTCCTTGCCGAACCACTGTCGAATCTTCGCCCGTGCCCTGGACGTGCGAACGAAAGCCAGCCAGTCTCTGCTGGGCCCCGCATCCTGGGCTTTCGATGTGACGATCTCCACGATGTCACCGGACTCGAGCTTGGTGTCGAGCGGTACGAGCCGTCCGTTCACCTTGGCGCCGATGCACCGATGCCCTACCTCCGTGTGAACCCTGTATGCGAAGTCGACAGGTGTCGCACCCTTCGGCAGCGTTTTCACGTCTCCCTTGGGGGTGAGCACGAACACCTCGTCTTGATACAGGTCGAGTTTGAGCCCTGCGAGAAACTCGTTGGGATCCTCGTATTCGTCCTGCAGGAATCGCAGGTCGGCCATCCACGGGAGCGTGTCTGCCGATCTCCCCTCCTTGTAGCGCCAATGCGCCGCGATGCCGAACTCCGCCCGCTCGTGCATCTCGCGAGTCCTGATCTGTACTTCCAGCGGCCCTCCGCCCGGACCGATCACGGTCGTGTGCAAGCTCTGGTAGAGGTTGAACTTGGGCATGGCGACGTAGTCCTTGAATCGGCCGTGAACCGGCGGCCACGTCGCGTGCACCAGCCCGAGCACCGCGTAGCAGCCCCGAACATCGTCGACGATCACCCTGATACCGATCAGATCGTGGATGCGCTCGAACGGAAGCCCGCTGTTGACCATCTTGCGGTAGATCGAGTATTCGTGCTTCGGTCGGCCCGTGACCTCGCCTTCGATGTGGGCATCCTCCATCAACTGTTTCACTTCTCCGATGACGACACCGAGGTACGCATCGCGTTGTGGCGCGCGTTGCTTCAGCAGGGCCTTGATCTCCGCGTTGCGCCGCGGGTAGAGGATCGCGAAACAGCGATCCTCCATCTCGTGTTTGATCTCTTGGACCCCAAGACGGTGCGCGAGCGGCGCGTACACGTCGAGGCTTTCTCTGGCGATCCGCTGCTGCTTCTCTTCGGGGAACGGCCAGATCGTGCGCAGATTGTGCAGCCGGTCCGCGAGTTTGATCAGCAGTACACGCACGTCTCTTGCCAACGCGATGACCATCTTTCGGATCGTGGCCGCCTGCGCCTCCTCTCGCGAACCGAACTTGATCCGGTCGAGTTTCGTCACTCCATCGATGAGAGAGGCGACCTCCTCTCCAAACTGCTCCCGCACCTCTTCGACCGTCAGGTCGGTGTCTTCGACGGTGTCGTGCAGGAGGGCGGCACACAGCGTCTCCGTGTCGAGGCCATAGCCCGCCAGAATCTCGGTCACGGCGACGGGATGGGTGATGTAGGGATCGCCCGTCTGACGAATCTGGCCCTCGTGCTGCCGTCTGCCGAGTTCGTACGCCCTTCGGATGGCTTCGGCGTCGCCGTTCGGATGGTGCGCGGCGTACGCGCTCAGAATCCGATCCATCGCCTCATCGGTCGGATCAGTCATAGGTGACGAGGGCATGGAATCCCACGTCGTTGAGTGATGCCCGCCCTCCGAGGAATCCCAATTCTATGAAAACGGCCACGCCAACGACCTCCGCCTCGAGTTGCTGCACGAGACAGATCGCGGCGGCGGCCGTACCGCCCGTTGCGAGAACATCGTCGACGATGAGCACGCGGTCACCCGGACGTACGGCGTCACGATGCATCTCCAGCGCATCGCTACCGTATTCGAGCTCATAGGTCTGTCGGATGACCTCTGCGGGGAGTTTCCCCGGCTTTCTGATCGGGATGAAACCTGCCTTGAGCTGCTCCGCGACAGGAGTGGCCAGGATGAACCCGCGGGCTTCGATGCCTGCCACCTTGTCGATCGTTCCCAGAGGATACGGAGCGCACAAGCCATCCACCAGGTCGGCAAAGGCCCGCGGATCTGCGAGGACGGGTGTGATGTCCTTGAACACCACTCCCGGCTTCGGGAAGTCTGGAATATCACGAATCAAGCTGCGAAAGGATGGATGTTGCACCGGAGAAGTGTACCGCACGGGCTCGCTCCCCTCGCGTACCCGACAGTTGGTACTCGGTACACGGCCTTGCGTATCGCGGCGTGACGGAGATCCTAGGCCGCCGAGCGACCGTCAAAGCTCCTGTCGGAGGTCGAAACGGCGAGCGCCGGCGGTTGGAAAGCCGACTCCTAGCGCCGGCGGCCCTTCTTCCCCTTCTTCGGTGGTCGCGGGGCGGCCCCACTCTTGCGTTTCGGAGCCGCCTGCGGCGTCTTCGGAGCGGCCTGCGGTGTCTTCGAAGCCGCGGAGCTCTCGACGGCGGCCTTCTTGGCTCCCCGGCGGCTTCCATCGGCTCGCCCCCGTTCCTTGCGGCGACGTACCCGCTCCCACTCTTCTTCGTGTTCTTTCCACGTCGCGAGGATCGGCGACGCCACTCCGATCGAGGAATAGGTGCCGGCCGCGATCCCGACGAACAGAGCGAGCGCAAAGTCGCGAAGTGTGTGGGCGCCGAGGAGGAACGAACCGACGAACAACAGGCTTCCCACCGGTAGGAGGCTCGTCAACGAGGTGTTGATGGAGCGCATCAGGACCTGGTTCATCGAACGGTTGACCAGCTCCGAGAGTGTCATCCGGTCGGTGTGCAACTCCTCGATGTTCTCCTTCACCTTGTCGAATACCACGACGGTGTCATAGAGCGAATAGCCGAGAATCGTCAGCACACCGATGACGGTTGCCGGTGTCACCTCGAATCGTGTGAGAGCGTAGACACCGAACGTGATGATCAGGTCGTGAAAGAGCGCGGTGATCCCCGAGACGGCCATCTTCCATTCGAGTCGCCACCACATGAACAGGACGACTGCCGCCAGGAACACGACGAGCGCAGTCACCGCACGTCTGGTGATTTGCGCGCCGAAGGTCGGACCGACCTCATCGATGGAGACCTGGTCGAGCGATGATCCTGAGACCTTCGCGACGGCTTCCTGGAACGCTCGGGATTCGGCTGGACTCAGGGTTCCGACCTGCACTCGGATGTCGGCACCGCCCGCGAGCATCTGGATCTTTGCGTCGCCGAGCCCGAGTGGCGTCACCGCGTCCCGGACGGCCGCAACGTCGACACCTGCCACGTTGGTGACCTCGACGGCCACACCGCCCTTGAAATCCAAGCTCAGATTGAGACCGAAGATGGCGATCGCTACGAGCGAGATCAGTATGAGCGCCGACGAAATCGCGAGCCAGATCCGCTTTGCCCCGACAAAGTCGAAGGAGGTCTCTCCCCGATACAGACGGGTGACGAGGTTCATGATGCCTCCTGCACTCCGCCGGCGGCGGCGCGGATACTGAAGAAGCCGCCCTCCCCCAAGGGTCCATGGGAGATGATACTGACGGCGTTTCGAGTGAAGAAATACGCAACGAGAATGTCGAGGAACGTCGCGATGCCGAGTGTGAGAGCGAAGCCCTTGACGGGACCCACGGCGAGCAGCCACAAGAGCCCTGCGGCGAGAAACGACACGGTATCCGCGGTGAGGATGGTGTGAAACGCTCTTGTGAAGCCCTCATCAACGGCTGCGCGCATCGTTCTACCTCGATGGAGCTCTTCTTTGATGCGTTCGTAAAAAACGATATACGAGTCCGCGGTAATACCGACCGAAACCACGATCGCAGTCACGCCGGCGAGCGTGAGCGTGAGTCCGGAGGTCTTGCTGAGCAATCCGAGGACGATCAGCATCAACGAACCGAAGACACTCAGTCCGACGATCGTCACCACACCCAAAGACCGGTAATAGAGAATCATGTAGATCGCCACCAGGATCAGACCGCCGAGACCGGCCACGAGGCCGAATCGCAGCGAGTCTGCACCGAGGGTCGCCGAGACGCTCTGCACCTTGTCACGTTCGAAGGCGATGGGAAGGGAACCGTACCGCAGGACGACGGCGAGGTCCTGCGCCTCACTCTGTTGAGTGTCCCCGGCGCCGATGGTGATGACCGCGTTGCCTCCGGCGATTCCAAGGTTCGGATCGACGGTCTCTGCCACCTGTGGCGAGGAGATGACCTTTCCGTCGAGCACGATGGCGATCTGCCGTCTTGGATCCCCGGCCGGATACTGCGCGGCGGCCTTGGTGATCTCTTGAAACTTGCGGGCTCCGTCGTCGTTGAAGCGCAGATTGACCTGCCACTTGCCGTCGGCACCGAAGTTCGCCAGCGCCTCGGTGAGGTCCTTGCCGGTCAGCGGGTCAGGCTTGCCTGTCTCAGGATCCAGCAGCGTACCGACCTCGTATCCGGCGATCAGCTTTCCCTCGGCGTCATACTCGGGGAGCCAGGCGTCCAACAGCGCCGGATCATCCTTTATGGTGTAGCCCGTCGTCGGATCCACGTTCTCGGGAAACGTGGTGGTCGTCGTCGGCTCGGTCGAAGCCGTGGTCTCGCCAGGCGCCGTCGTGGTCGTCGTCAGGGGCTGAAGCAGAGGACTGCGAAGGAAAGAGGCCTTCACCGGTCTGAAGGACAGCACGCCTGTCTGGCCGATTGCCTCCAGCGCTCGCTCACGATCGGTGACCCCCGGTAGTTGAACGAGCACACCGTTCTTCCCGCTGATGGAAATCTCGGGCTCCTGGACACCGAATGCCTCGATGCGCGCCCGCATGATCTCCACGGCTTTCTCGAGCACGTCGGGATCGGTCCCCTCCGGGGCTCGCAGGATGACGGAGGTTCCACCCTTGAGGTCCAGACCGAGTTCCGGAGTCGTGTGCGTCGCCACGATCGCGGCCACGCCACCATAGGCGAGCACCAGCACGATGATCAGAGTGATGACGCGCCGAGCCATGGTCAGCTCTCTCGCTTCCCGGCAATTGCCCGCCGGGAAATGCGCATCCGTCCTTCTTCGAGTCCGAGCACGACCGAATCTTCATCAAGTGAGACCACGACACCGTACACACCGCCGTACGACTGCACCTTGTCGCCGATCTCGAGGCTCGCGGCGACCTCCCGCTGCTTCTTCGCCCTGACACGCTGCGGTCGGATGAGCAACACATAGAACATCCCGATCAACAACGCAAGGAAGACCAGCGAGGTCCAGGAGCTTCCGCCCGTTGTCTGTGCCAATACCAACACGTCTACCTTCTTCGTGAGTGCAGCCCGCGCCAAGCGGGCGGCGGTCATGCTAGCGAGTCATCCGAGCCGGTGGAAACTCTCCTCGCGAGGGTCGCGCGCCGAAACGATCGCAACTCTCCCGATTCGATGCTCTCGCGTATCCGGCCCATCAACGACGCCGTGTAGGCGAGATTGTGCACCGTGAGCAGCCGAAGACCCGTCGGTTCGCCCGTCAGAAAGAGGTGACGCAGATACCCCCTGCTGTGCGCCATGCACGTCCGGCAACCACAGTTCGGATCGAGTGGCCCGCCGGAGCGCTTGAACTCCGCTCGGCGGATGCCGTAATCACCGGTCGAAGCCAGCACCTTCCCATGGCGAGCGAGCCGTGTCGGCCAAACGCAGTCGAACAGATCCACACCCCGCAGGACACCGTCGAGCATCCCTTTGGTATCGCCCAGTCCCATCGTGTAACGAACTCGATCTTCCGGAAGTTCCGCGACCACGACTTCGATCGCACGATTGCGCTCGGCTTCCGACTCCCCCACGGAGAGCCCCCCGATACCGAACCCGTCGAATCCCAGAGTCGCCGTCACCGCCGCGCTCCTCTTCCGAAACTCGCGGTCGGTGCCGCCTTGGACGATCCCGAAGAGCGCCTGATCTTCCCTCTCACGCACCTTTGCCGCCCGGGCGGACCACCGCAGCGTCCGTTCCATGGCGTATTGGACGTCTTCTCGGGATGCCGGCAGGCCGATGAGAACGTCCAAGACCATCGCGATGTCGGAACCGAGATTCTCCTGGACGGCCACGGCGCTCTCCGGCGTGAGTTCCACTCGGGAGCCGTCGTATGAGGATCGGAACTCCACACCTTCCTCGGTCACCTTCGCGTCGAGCGAGAAGATCTGGTATCCACCGGAATCGGTCAAGATCGGAGCATCCCAGCCCATGAACGCGTGCAGGCCTCCGAGGTCACGGACGACGTCATCCCCCGGGCGGAGCATCAGGTGGTAGGTGTTGGCGAGCACCATCTGTGCGCCTGCCTCGGCCAGATCGCGCGTATCGACCATCTTGACCGTGCCCCGGGTTCCCACCGGCATGAATGCAGGGGTCCTGACCACACCGTGTGATGTCGCCAGGGTTCCTGTTCGCGCTGCTCCGTCGATCGCCCCGATTTCGAACCGCATCATCGCTCCGCGTACATGGCGTCCCCGAATGAGAGGAAACGGTAACCGCGATCGAGGGCCGTCGCATAGACACTCCTCCATCGCCTACCGAGAAAGGCCGCCACGAGAACGACAAGCGATGACCGGGGGATGTGGAAGTTGGTCACCAACGCATCGACGACGGTGAAGTCGTAGCCCGGTCGGATGAACAAGTCTGTCGAGTCTTGACCCGGTCGCACCTCGTTTCCGACCGATGCGGCCTCGAGGGCCCTCACGACGGTGGTTCCGATGGCCACGACACGACCGCCACGCCTGCGGGTCTCGGACACCGCGGCGGCCGTTTCGACCGGTATCGAGAAGCGTTCCGTGTGCATCTCATGATGTTCGACGTACTCGGTATCGATCGGTCGGAACGTATCCAAGCCCACCTGGAGGTCCACGGTGGCGACACCGACCCCACGATCGCCCAGCTCGGCCAGAACGGGACCACTGAAGTGCAGGCCGGCCGTCGGCGCAGCCGCCGATCCGACCTTGTCGGCAAACACCGTTTGGTACTCCTCCGGGTCGGATGGTCCGGCCGTGATGTACGGCGGAAGAGGCACTTCTCCATGAGCGGCAATCAACGCCTCGATATCGTCGCCCTCCAGGTCGAGCAGTGCCTTGCCGCGGACGGGATCCTCGAGGATGCGTCCGCGCAACTCCCCGAATCGCAGCCTGGTTCCCGCGCGCAAACGCCGGGCGGGTCGAACCAGGGCCTCCCAGCGACCATCGTCCAGCCGGGTCAGGATCAACGCCTCGACCGCACCACCTGTCTCCTCCTTGTGGCCGTGGAGGCGAGCCGCTCGCACCCTCGTGTTGTTGACGACCACCAGGTCGCCCGACATGAGCAGGGCAGGCAGATCCCGGAACGTCCGGTCGGTGAGATCCCTCACGTCGAGCAGTCGGGCCGCATCCCTGGGTGCGACCGGCCTTTGGGCGATCGCGTCCCTGGGCAGGACGTAGTCGAACTCGCTGGTCCGCATGACCTGCTCTGTTCTCA
>JAADGS010000060.1 GCA_013152275.1 Actinomycetota bacterium
GAAGTGGGTGAGGAAGCTTTGTGACGAACCCGATGGGGGTGTCCCAGAGCCGGCACAGCCGGAGCCACCCCCTTAGGGCGAAGCGCCGGACCCATTCTTTCCTTCCCCCTCAGGGGGAAGTGGGTGAGGAAGCTCTGTGACGAACCCGATGGGGGTGTGGTGGCGGAGGGGGAAGATTCTCGCCCTACGGTCCCACGCAGACACACGCCGCGATAGCGAATACTCAGGTACGAAATACGACACGCGGAACCCGGCTCACGAAGCGACCGCTATCCCAGATCCAAATGCTTCGCCGCCTCCCGGAAGCTCAGTCCGGACAGCTCCTCCCGGTGTTCGAGCAGGAACCTCGACACCGAGACCGAGTCCGTCTTTGCGTACTCGCGTAACGCCCATCCGATCGCCTTACGAATGAAGAACTCTTTCTCGTGAGCCCGCCGCAGGCAGTAGTCGAAGAGCCGGTCGGTATCGGTGCGGTCCTTGTGCTTGAGTTGAGCGAGGATCGCCGTCCGACGCAACCAGAGGTCCTGATCGTCGATCCACGCGTCGAGTGTCGGCCACATCCGGTCGGGCTCTTCGAGCAGGACCTTGCCGATGAGATTCGCCGCCACCGAATCGACGAAGTCCCACCATGCACCATCGACGATGAGCCGCCGGTAGAGGTCGAGGTTCTCGAAGGTGATCCACCGCCGTTCGGCGATCGCGAGACCGACGGCGACGTATTTCTCTTCCCGGTGCGGGAGATCCCAGAGGGCCATCACCGCTCCCCGGTACTCGGCCTGCGACCTGATCGGGTACCGGACCAGCGCCTCCCTCAGAATCACCCGCCGTTGCGGCGTCGGCACCCCGTGGAACGGCATCTCGGTCTTCATGTAGGCAGCCATCGCCACCGCCCGATCAGAGTCGGCGCGAGCCGACAGCTCATCCGCGACGAACGAGACGATCCCATCCACAACACCCTCCTACCCCCAGGGCGGAATCGCGACGCCCGGTCTGAGGGCGAAGACGAAGAGCCAGAACAGAGCCGCCACGAGGACCGCGGGCACGACCGGGACCGTGGGAACGGTGGGGCTCCACTGACGGTCCACCCCTGTGATAGGGGCAATCGCGAGGGCGCCCAGCACGATGACCCCGCTGGCGATCAGTCCCAACGCCAACCCCGGGTCGGGGAACATGAAGGCGGCGACGATCGCCCCGCCGATCAGCCACGGGACGGCGGCAACGAGAAGCATGACGCGGACGCGGCTGACGCGTGTCTCCAGCAAGCTCGCTCTCGGGGCGAACTTGAGGAATGCGGGCGCGGCCATCATCCCCATCCCGAACACCGCCGCGGCGGCAACCCCGGCGAGGATCCCGAGGAAACGCTCCGGCAGGTCGGCGCTCGCGGCGATCGCAGCCCCGATCCCGTCCGGATCGAACGGGGCGGCGAGGATCACCTGAAGACCGGTGCGGAACAGGTGCAGCATCGTCCACAGCACGGTCAGCCTCGCCACACCGTGTGGACCCGGTCCGGGGTAGACGAGGAGAAGCACGACCCCGACTCCGAACACCGTCAGGAGTCCGCCGGCCAGGGCAAGGTCCGGCCCCGCCGCCTCGAACGTGACGGCCGCATGCGAAAGCACCGGTTGTCGCCCTTCGATCCAGCCAAAACCGGCCAGTCCGCCGAGATAGAGGAGCTGGGCCATGACATAGCCGAACACAAAGGTGAGACAGGACGTCACCACCACAGTGGTCAGTCCCCGGCTATGACGTTCCGCCATGGACTTCAGCCTACGCGAAGGAACATCACCGACGATGGCAATTGGAGGTTCTGCCTGATGCTGCACCGACCTTGTGAAACACTCGACGCGTCGCCCAACCCTCCGCCTCGATGGTTTCTGAGGGTGAGAGCGATTCGGAGGAACGGTGAGCGCCGATCAGGAACGGGCCTTCACTCGCTTCGTCAAGGAAACGGAGCCGAAACTCTCGTACGCGCTCGCTGCGGCGTATGGCCCCGAGATCGGGTCCGAGGCCACGTCTGAAGCGCTCGTCTATGCCTGGGAGCACTGGCCCAAGATCCGGACGATGCAGAACCCTGCCGGATACCTGTATCGGGTCGGCCAGAGCAAGGCTCGTCGCTTCCTGCGGCCCAGGGTGACCTTTCCGGCGCCCCAGATGAGGGATCCGTACGGGTTCGAACCGGGTCTCCCTGCAGCGCTCGAGTCGCTCACGAAGAACCAGCGGGTCGCTGTCGTGCTGGTGCACGCCCTCGCATGGACCGAGCGCGAAACCGCCGAGTTGATGGACGTGTCCCGGGCAACGGTGCGCACCCATGTGGAACGGGCACTGGCCCGTCTGAGAGCGACAATGGAGGTGCAGGTCGATGTCTGAGCTGCAGACCCAACTGCGCGACTACTTCGACGACGTCGTCGAGCGGGTCGGCGTGCAGGACGTGATTGCCCAGGTCCACGTTCGTCGACAGCCGCGTTTGCGTGGACCGGTGCGGGCGGCCGTGACTGCGGCCGCTGCAGTGTTCGTGGGCGTCGGCTCGGTCGTCGTGGCGCTCTGGCTCTTGCAGGGCGGCCCGAGGCTGTATCGGTCCTCGGGCGCGCCGGTGCCGACCACAACGGACGCGTCGTGGGTGCTGCCGGCGTTGATCGGCGTCGCAGCGGTGCTGGCACTCGGCGCCCTGGGAGTGTTTGTTTCGTGGGGATCGAGGAGAGGGGAAGGAATGGAAACCATCGAGAAGACAGCAAAGCTGAGAATCGAGCCTGGAAAGACCAACCGTTGGCTGATCGTTGCGCTGGTGGTGCTCCTCGTCGCCATCGCTGCCGGAGCCGCCTGGTTCCTGCTGAGCTCACCGGTACCGAGCGACGTGCAGGCCCTGCTGGACGACTACATCGCCGCGTGGAATGCCCACGACGGCGACGCAGTGCTCGCAACCATAGGCACTGGAATGCACGTCTCGAGCGCCGGAACATTCAACGGCGCCCGACTCGCATCGTTCGTGGACTCCATGCCGAGCGGATGGACCGCGACCATGACCACACCCCCATCGGGTTCGTCACCGGCGCTCTTCTTGCTTCCCCTAGCAGGGGAAGTGGCCGAGGCGAGGAACGAGCCGAGGTCGATGGGGTAGAGAATCTTCCGTGCAGGGGAAGGTGCCTGAGTCGCCGCTCTTGCCCCGCGGTCTCATGCTGACAAGCGCCGCGATACCGAGGACGGCGAGTGACGCGAGCCCCTCAGGCCAACGCCACCAGCTCCAGCATCGACTCGTCGAAGAACGCGGTGTCACCGTCGGGCATGAGCATCACCCGGTCGGGTTCGAGGCGGGCCACGAAGCTGGTGTCGTGGCTCACGAGGATGATCGTCCCTTCGTAGCGCTGCAGCGCGGCCAGCAACGCGTCCTTGGCCTGGGGGTCGAGGTTGTTGGTCGGCTCGTCGAGCAGCAGCACGTTCGCTCCGGCCATGACGAGTTGTGCCAACGCGAGTTTCGTTTTCTCCCCTCCAGACAGGGTGCCTGCGTCCTGATCGATCTTGTCCGCGAGGAGGAAGTGGCCGAGCACGGTGCGCAGCACCTTGTCGGGCTGATCCGATACCTTGCGGAGATGGTCGAGGACCTTCACACCGGCTTCGATCTGTTCGTGCTCCTGTGCGTAGTAGCCGACACTGGCCCGGTATCCGGGGGTCACCTCCCCAAGGTCGGCATGTTCGACGCCGGCGAGGATGCGCAGCAGGGTCGTCTTGCCGGCACCGTTGAGGCCCATGATCAGCAGCCGCTCCCCCCGATTCGTGTCGACGTCGACATCGACGAAGACGAGGTTGTCGCCGTAGGCCTTGGTCAGGCCCGATCCGGTGAGCGGGGTTCTCCCCGACGGGACGGGCTGGGGGAAGCGGACCGCCACGTTCTTGCCTCTGGCCCGGACTTCGACGAGGTCCCGTTTGATCCGGTCGACCCGGGTCTCCATCGACTTGGCGACTTTCGCCATCTTCTCGGTGGTGCCTTTGAAACGGCGGATGTTCTCTTCGAGCCTGGCGATCTTGCGCTCCTGCTGCTTGCGCTCCTTGATCCGCTGGGCTCGGCGGCGCTCCTGCTCGACCAGGAAACTCGAGTAGTTCCCCCGGTACGGTTCCAGTATCCCGGCTTCGAGCGAAAGCACCGACGTGATCGCCTCGTCGAGCAGTGGCAGGTCGTGGCTGACGACCATGAGCGCTCCCCGATAGGAGGCGAGGTAATCCATCAGCCAGGCTTTCGCGTCGAGGTCGAGGTGGTTGGTCGGCTCGTCCAGGAGCATGACATCGGTCTCGGCGAACAGGATGCGAGCAAGTTCGACTCTCCGCCGCTGCCCGCCGGACATCGATGCCACCTGTTGGGTGAGATCGTCGTTGCCGATCCCGACGGCCGCTGCGGTTTGTTTCGCCTCGGCTTCGACGACGTAGCCGCCTGCGGCGTCGAACTGGTCTTGAAGACGCGCGAAATTGCGGATGGCACGGTCTCGACGCTCCCCGTCGAGGCGCGCGACCTTGCGGCGCGCCTCTTCGATCCGCCGCAGGAGGACACCGACGCCCCTGGCGGCGAGCACCCGCTCGAGGGCGGTCATGTCGGGACGTTCGAGGTCGGGAAGGGAGGCCTCCTGGGAGAAGTAACCGAGGTTGCCGGAACGCAACACCGACCCACTCTTCGGAGCCTCGTACCCGACGAGGGTCCGAAGCAGTGTCGTCTTGCCGGCCCCGTTGCGGCCGACGAGCCCGACCTTGTCGCCCGGGTGCAGCGTGAAGGAGGCGTCGTGCAGCAGCGTGCGGTCGCCGACTTCGATGTGGAGATCTCTCACGATGAGCATGAATCCTGCAGGCTACCCGACACCGACCCCTCTCTGGTCGATGCGAGCGTCGGATGGCGACGCCCGCATTGATCAGGAATATGGATACCATCTCTGCTCATGAAACTCGCTATCGCCTCCAGCAACGGTGCCACCATCCAACGCCACTTCGGCCGGACCAAGGACTATGTCGTCGTGACCGTCGAAGACGGCCGCGACGTCGCCCGTGAAGTCCGCCCCGTCGAGTCACCGGCACAACTCGTCGAGGTCGGCGGTCACGGGCCCGGCCAGTTCGAATCCCGCATGCGGACCATGATCGCGTCCGTGAAGGACTGTGACGTCCTCGTCGCCGGCGGGATGGGCTATCCGATGGTCGATGCCATCGAGCAGGCCGGCCTCGACGTGATCTTGACCAACGAGCGCCTCGTCGACGACATCGTCGCCTCCTACCTGGCGGGCACGCTCGAACACGAGCCCGAGCTGGCCCACGAGCCCTGCCACTGACGATCTCCTCGGTGCGCGAGCCCGGCTTCGCCGGGGATACGTTCCTGACGGGAGGCTCTTCTCCCCCTTGGCGCCATGCGTCGGCTTGACGGCCTCCTTCCCGGTTGAGGCGGTGACTGGCTCGTTGGCCTGACGAGACGTCCACGGGGAAGGTCCTACACGTTGCCGCGAAGGATTGCTCTCGGCCGATACGTTGGTAGCTT
>JAADGS010000061.1 GCA_013152275.1 Actinomycetota bacterium
TCGTGTTGAACACCTTCCGGGGTAGCTCAGTTGGCAGAGCAGCGGACTGTTAATCCGTTTGTCGTGGGTTCAAGTCCCACCCCCGGAGCCGTGGGACCCAAGTGGGGCAAGGGTTTCGGGCGCGATGGGGGAGACCCGTATCTTCTCCCGGGACGCGCTCAGGACGCGTTTCGGTTACGGGTACCGGAACTCGACGCCGGAACTTGACAGGAAGGGCGGTGTTCCTATGAAGGCGGCTGGCTTACCGTCGGCGCGCAACTGACCTTCCATACCGCGTCCATACCGCGAGAGGGTGGGATGGGACGGGAAACAACGCGAAACGTTGAGAGGTGAAAAGCCAGTTAAGACAGGCGTTCCACGTGTTTCCCCCGGTCAGCGGGTGGGGTCTTCTCGGGCTCATAACCCGAAGGTCGTAGGTTCAAATCCTGCCATGCTACGAAGAAAGCCCTTGGCATTCCTAGATGTGCCGAGGGTATTCCTCTTCCTCGGTCTGTCACTTGTGGCCCATTTGTATTCCAAAGGACGGTGTGAACCCGTCCGCCTTTTCCGGAGGCTCTGGGCAGATAGCAATGGGAATCCTCGCACTGGCAATGTAGATTCAAGAACCATGACAACAACAAACAAGATTCTCATTGTCGGTTTCACTGCAGTGCTGTTGGTCATCGGGGCTCTCGGATACTTTCTCATCGACGGTCAGAACCAATCCAACGCTCAGACGAATGAAAATGAGCAAGAGATGCTGTCGGAGCAGAAGACCGCCAATCGTATTGCGGAGCAGCTGGCAGATGTCGCTGCGCAGCAGTGCTATCAGGACCGAATTCAGGCGTACAAGGATGAGAAGAATGCCAAGCGAATCGCAGAAGGGAAAGAGCCGCTGGAGTTTTTCAACATATCGTCCATGCTTCTCATTAGTTGGGAAAGCTCCTGCAAGGGCTGATGTTCTAGCCCACACACATGACAACAGAGAGGCCCGTCACCGAAGTGACGGGCCTCTTCCTCGCTGAGTTGGTCGCTGCTTCTTCCGCGTGATACCAACCGTGTGTGAGCGATCAGTGAATATCGCGATCGGCGATCACTGAAATTCGCGGTTGTGAGGGTTGGGATTGTTGGAGAGGTCGACGCGGTATGGGCGTCCCAGGACGCGCTCAGGACGCGTTTCATTGAAAGCTGGTGAAAGGTACTGAAAACTGGTGAACACTCGGAACCGTTGGTGTGTATGTGTTTCTGGGTATAACCCCAGGTCAGAGCATCGCGGTGGAACGGACTGCTAATCCGTTTGTCGAACATGAGTCGGTCGCTTCGCTCCCGTTGTCTTCTGCCTGTTGGCTGGACCGGCGTCTTGGTAGACGGTGATCTGACTCGCCGTGTGGTCGGTGCTGAAGGTTCAAGTCCCACCCCCGGAGCCGAGGAATCCCTTGTGCCGCAGGGGCTAACGTCTGTTCGGCCGGAGACCGAATACTCCTCTCGGGGCGCACTCGGGACGCGTTTCGTCGCACGCGTACCGGAACTTGACAACCGCGGTACAGGACGAACCCGCTACGAACTCCACCGTTTGTCGAACCGGAATCGGGCGTTTCTTTGGTCAAGCGCTTCTCCGGTGGGACTCGTCGCTCCTGACTCTGTTCATAGCTCCAGACGCTGGTAGATCGTTGCTGCGCCGACCGTGAACGCGACGGCGGCAACGATGGTCCACGCCACTGCACTTGTTGCAACCAGAGGGTCGCCGTAGACATACTTCGCCACGGGAAACCACTGCCCGATATCGGCACCTATTAGACCTGATGGTGTGAACCGATCCCATCCATCCCACAGTGCACGTGGCTGGGTTCGCAGGATCACCCAGACCAACAGGCCGATCAGGGCGACGACGCCGCGGCGTCGGATCAGCGTCCCGAGGAAGCCGGTCAGCGTGACGAAGAACCCTGCGGCAAGAGAGAGAAGAAGAAGGGTGGCGAAGAAGCGACCCAGCGGCGGCGCTTCGGGGATGACGAATCGATACGGCTGCACCTTCGGCAGCCACCAGTAGGCGACCAGGCCGGGGATGAAGATGGCGATTGCCGAAAGTGCGACCCAGAGTGCAGCGAGTTTGCCGATGACGTATCCCGACCGCGGCACGGGTTTCGACACCGTCCAGGAGGCGATTCCGCTGTGGTACTCGCCGATGACCATCGCCTCGGTGAGCACGATGGCGGCGAGGATCGGGAACACGGCCAGCATGCCGATCAGGGACTCGAATCCGAGGCCACCGAACGGCATGTGTTTGGTGACGACGGTGAAATAGAGCAATCCGTCGATCAGCAGCATCCAGAATATGAGATGGAATAGCCCCCGAAGCCCGAGCCAGCGGCTCGATTCGCCACGGAACACGCCCCACGCTCCTTTGAGGGCGACAATGGCGCTTCGAGCCTCAGTTGCCATCGTCCGCCCCAACGATCTCCAGGTAGGCGTCCTCGAGGCGCCGGTCGCTGAGGTGGAACTCGATGACGTCGCAGTGGTCGTCGGCAAGGAGGGTTGGTACGAGACGGTCGGCAGCGGCGGCCTCGTCGCTCACCCGAACCCGCCACTGCTCGATCTCGCCCAGGTGGCGTGCATTGACGGCTTCGACCCACGGCTCTGCAGTCAGCCTCGCCAGCGCCTCCTCCGTTTCGCCGCGGAGCCGCACGGTGTAGTCCGTATCGGAGCCTTGCAGGATCGAATCGAGTGGCCCTTGTGCGACGGCTCGGCCGGCATTGATCATCACGACGGTGTCGCTGACGCGCTCGACGTCGTCGAGGATGTGCGTGGAGTAGAACACGGTGGTGTCGCCGCCGATCTCGGCGATGAGGTCGAGCATGTCGCGACGCCCGACCGGGTCGAGACCCGCTGAGGGTTCGTCCATCATCACCAGGTCAGGGTCTGCGATGAGCGCCTGAGCCACCCCGAGGCGTTGCCGCTCACCGCCGGAGAGGCCTCGTACCTTGCGGCGTGCCTTGTCCGTCATGCCGACGCGATCGAGCAGGTCGTCGACTCGCCGGCGCATCGCCCGGCCGCGAGGATGTCCCGGATAGAGGCGACCGACGTACGAGACAACGCCGCGTACCGTCTGGTTCGGCGGAAACACCGGGTCCTGGGGTAGATAGCCGATTCGGCTCCGAGCCACCAGACGGTGGTTTCGTACATCGTGGCCGAAGACTGCCGCATACCCGCCGGTCGGCCGGATCAGGCCCATGAGGATCTTCATCGTGGTTGTCTTGCCTGCACCGTTGGGGCCGAGGAAGCCGCAGATCGACCCCTCAGGCACTTCCAGATCGAGGCCGCGCAGCGCCTCCACCTTGCTGTACCGCTTGGAGAGATGTCGAATCTCGATCGCCGGCGGTGTCATGTCAGCTCCCTCCGGTTGAAACGCCACACGGCAAGAAGTAGCACCATGCCGGTCCAAAGGAACGTGGCGGCGACCGGTACCGCAAACGAGGCCTCATTGCCCTGCGCGACGTTGGCGATCCCAACGATCAACCCGGTTGGTGATGCCGAGTAGATAGACCCGGCGAACGCCGCAGCACCGAAGAGTCCGACGACAGCCAGACCAAGAGCGAACACCGCTGTCCGGGAGCGGATCGTGGTCCCGAACAGGATCATCACGGCAACGACGAATACGAGCAACATCGAGACCGTGGCGAGCATGGCGAGGTAGGTGCCCCAATCCGGCAGTGTCGTGTACACACCCCATTTGCCGATCGGCGCCCCGATCACCTCTCTGAGCTCCGATACCGTGAACTCGGTCACGCCCACCCGCGAGGCGGCGGCGAGGATCGGGTAGACGGGAACGCCGGCGCCAAACACGGTCGCGGTGATACCGGTCGCGGCGGCGAGGAACTTGGCAACGACCACGGCCGGCCGACCGATCGGCATCCCCACGAGCCAGGACGCGGTACCGCGTTCGATCTCGCCCAGTACCGAACCTTCGGTGAGGGACACTACCGAGAGCAGAAGTATGGCGATCCACAAGCCGACGAAGGGGTAGAGCAGCGCCCCGAGTTGGTTCACTCCGCTGGCCCGCCATGGCACGTAGACCAGCGCGAACACGCCAAAGCTGGCGATCGTGAGCAGCAGGGCCCGCCACGGGAACCAGGCCCGAAGCTCGACAGTGAGCAGCCCGCCGAGGCCGCGAAGGGGGTGCGCCGTTTCGATGCGTTGCAGCGTCGCCGTGTCACTCGTCATCGCCCACCTCCACGAGGTCGAGGTAGATGTCCTCGAGATTGCGTTGCAGCGGCCGGAGCTCGGTCACCCGTGTCCCGTTGCCACCTGCCAGGGTGCGCAGGAGCCCGTGTTCGGCGGTGGCTCGATCCACGGCCTCGACTTCCCACCTGCCGGTACCGATGGGTCGGGTCGCGGTCACCCACGGCTCGCGGTCGAGACGATCGATGACGCCGGTCCCGTCACCGTCGAGTGCAACCGCGTAGGCCACGGACGAACCGCCGAGGAGCCGGCTCATCGGTCCCTGGTCGACGATCTCGCCGTGATCGAGAACGACGACGTGGTCGGCGATGCGTTCGACGTCGTCGAGGATGTGACTCGAATAGAAGATCGTCATCCGCCCCCTGAGGTCATCGAGCAGATCCAGCACCTGGCGTCGACCCTCGGGGTCGAGACCGACCGAGGGCTCATCGAGGATGAGCAGATCGGGGCCACTGATCACTGCCTGACCGATGCCGAGACGCCGGAGCTCGCCGCCCGACAGACCCTTCACTTTGCGGTCTGCCCGCTGGTCGAGGCCGACGAGGTCGACGGTTTCGTCGACCCTGGTCTCGATTGCCGCTTTTGAACCTGCGAGGTAGCGGCGGGTGACGAACCGCAGCACGTCGCGCACCGTGGCCCGGGGGAAGAATGATGGATCCTGGGGGAGATAGCCGATGCGGGACCGGGTGCCGAGGCCGTTGCTGTCGAGATCGTTGCCGAGCATCGACGCCCACCCTTCGGTGGGTCGGATGAGACCCATGAGGATCTTCATCGTCGTCGTCTTCCCAGCACCGTTGGGGCCGAGGAAACCACAGATCGACCCCTCAGGGACCTCGAGATCGAGACCGCTGAGTGCCTCCACTTTGCGATAGCGCTTGCGGAGGCCCCGGGTCTCG
Source organism: Actinomycetota bacterium (assembly GCA_013152275.1). Lineage (NCBI taxonomy): Bacteria > Bacillati > Actinomycetota > Actinomycetota bacterium. Next base: position 5,112 of record JAADGS010000061.1, read on the forward strand.
ATGGCGGCGGTCACGGGCACGCTCCCAGTTCGGGCATCTTGACGATCGTGGCGCCTTTGACCTCGACCGCCACGAAGGCGCAGCGACGGCGGCCATCCTCGTCACCTTCGGCTTCGTTCCCACAGTTCTCCTCGATGCGGAGGTCGTAGCTGCCCGCCACCAGAGCGACCGGTTCGGGGAATCGGGTGTCCCACGGCCCGTCGGGGCGGATGTCCGGCCCGATCCCACTGGCGAAGCTCCCGGAAGGTGGCATCGGCAGGATGGGTACCAGACCCGGCATTCTTGCCCAGCGCTTCTCGTCCCCTTCCTCGATATCGCGAGGGTCATGTCGACCGAAGCTGAACGTACCCGACGGCCATGCGTCGCCGCGGCCGAGGTCGTTGAGGGTCGTGCCTGTCGGGAGGAGCACCGCGGTCAGGCCACAATATTCGAAACCCTCCGGCGTGAGGGTCATGTCGACCTCGACGCGCAGCGTGCCTCCCGGCTCGAACGGCGGAAGAGTCCGCCTGGCGATCTCTTCGGGTTTCCCGATGGGATCCAGCTCGCACGGCTCGAGTTCGGGGAGATCGACGACGGTGTCCCCGTCGACGGTCACAGGGAACTGGAGGCAGTAATCCGGGGCGGAGAGGTAGACGCCGTAGCTGCCGGGTTCACCGTAGTAGGCACCGACGAACAGTTCGTAGGTACCACCGGGCACCAGGGCTGGTTCTGCCTCATGGGACATGAGCGAACAGACATTCCTCACGACGTACTCGCCCTCGGTGCCGGGAAACGAAGCGATCGGGAGGAGGGGATGGGAGAAGTGGTCCCCCATCTGGTCGAGGAGGAACTCCTTCGGATCCACACCCTCCTCCCTTGCGAGGACTGCAGCCTCCGCCTGCCATTCTTCCTCTTCAGGCGACCCGACCCCGGGGCAACCCGCCGCCACATAGTCACGACCGCTCCGCACCGTGGCAAAGTCGGTTCCCGGAGGCAGCAGCGCCAGGAGCAGCGTCCGGTTGGTGAGATGGTCTTGTGGCATGATCCGGACGGTGAGCGAACCCGGGCCACCGGAAGTCCCCGCGGTGACTGTGGCCGTGCCGGGGTTGGCCTCGACCCACGCCGAGATCCTCTCCCTTGCGTTGTGCACCGCCTCGTGGGCCTCGTCCCAGGGCACCCCTACGAACTCGACGAAGAGCGCGTCCCCCTCCTCGCCTTCCGGAAGGTTGTTCGGATCGAAGTCGACGCTCCGCGCAAACTCGAAATAGCTGCGCTGGTACCCCACAGCGATATCCCAATACCTGGCGATCTCATCCGGAACGAGTCGTTCGCCCACCGTCAGCGCAGCTTCGTACCGGTCGACGTCTCGACGCAACTCGCTCCAGCTTGCTGGGTCGTCGATGCCGAGGATCCGTTCGAGTTCCGGCCACCGCGAGAAGAAGTCACCGCACTCGGTGACGGCCCAATCGTCGATGACGGCGACGGCTTCCTGTGTGTCCGCGACCGCGGCCTCCGGCCCTGCATCACCGAACGCCATCGTGAGGTGCACGCCGCGGATCGTGCCCTCGGAATATCCGGTGATGAACAGGAGGTCGCTAATTGTTTGGTAGGTCGCGAATACGCGATTCCACTCGGGTCGCAACTCCGTCGGAACCGTAGTGTCGACGTCGGTCAGGAACCGAGCGATCGCGATATCGGTCTCCTGATAGTCGATCGTCAGTTCGCCGGTGACCATTCCGAGAAGTTTCTCGCGAGCATCGGGCCAGACCCGACAGAAGACGGCGACGTTCGCCTGGGACTCCGAGTCCGTCGACTCTGCAACGGTGTTCCCGACACTGGAACATGCACTCAGAACGACGGCCGCGACGGTGATGGCAATCGATAGCCGCCTTGGCACACTCGCCCTCGTCATGCGTGTTTCCTTGTAGCTCACACCTCAGCCCGAGGGCGCGCCCAACGATCGGAACCGGCCAATGCGTCCCCAAGCCGTCGCCACGAGTGTACGCCGAATTCCGTCGCGCGTAGCTAATGAATCATCCACCAATGGTCATGCACCGTGCGCCTTCAAGCTCTTGGGCCACGCCACCTGAGATCACCGCTGGTGGGGGGAGAACGTGAGTGGCTGCCAAGGGATATCGAGGAGCAGCTGGGTGTCGTGCCCTGGGTTCTCGATCCAAGTCCAGATTGGACGGCCCTACGGCCAGCGGGGCGCGGAGTGCAACCTGCAGACGAGATAGCTCGCGATCTGTCGACGACTCAAACCAGGCCGAGGCACATCGTTGATGGACCTTCGCTGTGGGGAGCAGCACGAGATCTCTGCGTTGGGCCCCTGACATTGTGCGGTGCCGAGCGGCGATGCGGAGAGGACAAACCTGTGGCCAACGTGGGAGATATGACAGCAGTGTCAGGACGCGCTCAGGACGCGTTTCATTGAAAACTGGTGAAAGGTACTGCAAACTGTTGAACACTCGAAACCCTTGGTGGGATTGAGTTTCGGGCTGTTCTCCTTTGTTCTAGGGCTTTGGCGGAACGGACTGTTAATCCGTTTGTCGTGGGTTCAAGTCCCACCCCCGGAGCCATGGGACCCGGGTGGGGGCCGGGGTCTTGGGCGCGACGGGGGAGTCTCATATCTTCTCTCGGGACGCGCCCTGGACGCGACTTGGTCACAGGTGCTGGAGCTTGATATCGGAATCGACACGTGACATCGACGTCGAT